>JALVMZ010000302.1 GCA_027032655.1 Desulfobacteraceae bacterium | reverse complement strand
TGTAAAAACAATTGTGCTTGACCCGGGCCATGGGGCTAATGACCCTGGATGTATTTTCGGTAACATTAAGGAAAAGGATATAGTGCTTAAACTTTCAAAGCTGGTTGCTAAAAAACTCAAAAAAAGACTTGGTTGCAAAGTGCTTCTTACAAGAAAAACAGATAGGTTTCTCTCCCTTGAGCAGAGGACAGCATTTGCAAATGTAAACAAGGCAGACCTGTTTATCTCCTTACATGTAAACTCGTATAAAAAGAGCCGTAAGGTTTATGGAATAGAGACCTATTTTCTGAATATGGCAACAGATGAAAGAGCAGTGTTGGTTGCAGCAAGGGAGAACGCAACATCCATGAAAAATATAAGTGACTTAGAATCCATACTAAATGACCTGCTCCTGAACACCAAGATTGCAGAATCAAATAAGCTTGCCCATGAACTTCAGCATTCAATGGTAAAGACCCTGAAAAGGAGATATTCAAGGATAAAGAGCTTGGGGGTCAAACAGGCGCCCTTTTATGTCCTGATAGGAGCGGAGATGCCTGCTGTCCTGATTGAAACGGGCTTTATTACAAACCCCACAGAAAGGAGAAGACTCCTCTCAACCAGATATCTTGATACACTTGCTGAAGGCATAACAGCAGGAATTGAATCTTATATAAGGAGCATAGAGAAAGGATATGGGGGTTAGCCCCCCTGCTGTTCTAAGTAGGAATTAATAAATACATCGATATCTCCATCCATTACCTTCTGGAGGTCTCCCACCTCCACATTTGTCCTGTGGTCCTTTACCAGTCTGTATGGATTGAAAATATATGATCTTATCTGACTGCCCCATGCAATCTCTTTCTGTGATTGGTGAAGCTCCTGTTTTTTCTGCTCCAATTTCTGTTTCTCCAGTTCATACAGTCTGGCCTTTAAGACCTTCATTGCCATCTCACGATTCCTGTGCTGGGACTTTTCATTCTGGCATTGAACCACAATCCCTGTGGGTATATGAGTAATCCTTACTGCTGAACTTGTCTTATTAACATGCTGTCCGCCAGGGCCACTTGCCCTGAATGTATCAATCCTTATATCTTTTTCATCAATCTTAATCTCTATGCTTTCATCCACTTCAGGTAAAACAGTAACTGCAGCAAAGGAGGTGTGCCTTCTCCCGGTTGCATCAAATGGAGATATCCTCACCATCCTGTGGATGCCATTTTCTGCCTTTAAATATCCGTAGGCATAGGGACCTGTTACAGTAAATGTAACACTTTTAATCCCCGCCTCTTCACCTGCCTGAAGGTCTATTATCCTTACCTTATACCCTTTTGAATCGCACCACTTAAGATACATTCTGAGGAGCATTTCAACCCAATCCTGTGCCTCTGTTCCACCTGCACCTGCATTAATAGAGACTATGGCATTCTTATTATCATCAGGGCCTGACATAATTGCCCTGAATTTTAAGGCATTTACCTCTTCCTCTAATCTGGCAAGGTCATTTGCAAGCTCTTCAAGGGCACTTCCATCACTTTCCTCTTTTGCAAGCTGGAGCAGTAATTTTATGTCTTCTGTTTCCTTAAAAAATCTGTTCCACTTCTCAACATTTTCACTCAAAAGCGCCCTTTTCTGAGTTATCCTGGATATCTCTTCCTGATCCTTTGACCAGAAATCGGCACTTGCCATTACTTTCTCTATTTTCTTTAGTTCTTGCTCCTTTTTTTCAATCTCAAAGATGACCTCGCAACTCATTCAGTTCATTTTGAACATTATCTATCTTTGAAACAAGCTCCTGATACATATTTCCCCTCCAGAGAGATTCCTTCCAAGAATTGAGAAAATTATCTACTGGCCTCACCTTCTAACTGGTGTGGTGATTCTGGCCGACTCCTTGCCTACTTCAATTATTATACTTCACCTAAGATAATTCATACGATTTAAAATATCAAGGAGTTATAAGACCTCATAAATGAATCATTCTATAAAGGAAAACACCAATAACACTTATTATACCAAAACCAAGAAGTAAAATGGGGAATATATAGCCATATCGTGTAAAAACAGTCAATCCTCTGATGGTATTGATAGATACCTCTCCAAGAAGCACATCTTCTACAAAGAGCCCACTCTCTGACAATATCCTTCCATCCGGATTGATAAAAGCGCTTATCCCTGTATTTGCAGCCCTTATGAGGGGCCTTCTGTTTTCAACAGCCCTAAGGACTGCCATTGATAGGTGCTGGTATGGTGCACTGCTTAAGCCAAACCAGGCATCATTGGTCAGATTTATCAATAAATCCGCTCCCTTCCGAACCAATTCAGATGAAAGCTCAGGGAAAATGGCCTCATAGCATATTAGCACTCCAGCATCTATATCCTTAACCTTCAAAGGACTCAATGATTTTCCTGGCTCAAACTCGCCTGTTGCCTGCACCAGCCCCCTGAAAATCGGGAAGAGTCTCCTGAGGGGAATATACTCACCAAATGGAACCAGATGCACCTTGTCATAATAGCCCTTAACAATGCCTTCAGGAGACAGAACATACGCCCTGTTGTAATAGACAGTGCCCTTTTCTGTATCTCTATAGGCAGGAGAGCCAAATATCATCCATGTCTTTTCATTTATTGCCATTTCTTTTATCTTATTTGCTAAAGAGAGCTCCTGATTCTGAAAGAAAAAGGGTATTGCCGTTTCAGGCCATACAACCAGGCAGGGATTAAAATCCCGTGAAGAGTATGTGAGTGCCTGGTATTTTTCTATGGTCTCTTCCTGATATGCAGGATTCCACTTAATGGACTGGTCAATATTTCCCTGAACTATTGCAACTTTCAGTATTCTCTGCCCCTGTGTATCCTTTTTATTATAACGAGAGAGAGAGTAAATCCCATAAATGATAAAGGTGACTCCTAAGGCTACAGTTATCAAAACTTCTAATAAGAAAACGAGCTTCCTTCTTTTTAATTGCTCAATAAACATTCCTGCCAGGATTGAATTAACCAGGATAATAATAAATGATATACCATAAACGCCCAGGATATCGGCTATCTGTATAATGTGAAGATTCTGGAACTGGGTATAACCCACCAAACACCATGGAAATCCACTTAATGCCCATCCCATTACATACTCCAGTCCCACCCAGAGGGACGCACAAATAAATGGCCAGAACCTCACTCCTTTAATAACCGTGTAGAGCAGGGAGAAAATCCCCTTATAAAGGGACATATAAAAACAGAGTAAAAGCATACATGATGCACTTATTATGGGATTAAGATATCCATACTGATGAATAGCAATATATACCCAGTAAATCAGGGTTATGTAATGGACAATTCCAAATATTAATCCCCGTCTGAAGGCCTCTCTGTAATCCGTGTTTTCAAGGGATATCAGAAATGGGATAATGGAAAACCATGCCATCCAGTGTAGATTTGAAGGTGGAAAAGAGGCACTCAGCATCAAACCTGATAATATACATAGAAGCACACCCCTATTTTTAGAATCCCTATTCATCATTTTTCAACATTAGATCCTTATACCAAAGTTACAGATAAAATCAAATGAATGATTTGGGAATTCAGGTGGAGAGTAAATAGGGGCTAATCTGTGGCGGGAACTTCCTGTTGCTTTTTAATAAATATCTTCCCTATCCTTCTTTCGTCTGCTGATCTTATAAGCATATGTAATCCATTACACTCTATCTCTTCACCCTGTTTTGGAATCCTACCCAGGTGACTAATAATGAAGCCACCCACTGACTCATAGTCTCCTTCCGGAAGCTTTATATTAAAATACTCTTCCAGCTTTTCTATCTCCAGCCTGGCATCCACAATGGCACTATTATCCCCCGCAGGTTCGATTAATGGAGGCTCCACATCATGTTCATCCATTATCTCCCCAACAATCTCCTCCAGTATATCCTCAATGGTAACGATTCCCGCTGTGCCTCCGTATTCATCTGTAACTATTGCAAGATGGGTCTTCTTTTCCCTCAGGGATTTTAGCAGCTCTATCAGATTTATATTAAGGGGAACAAAGAACGGCTTTCTTATTATATCTTCCGGGATTTTTTTATCTGAACTATCACCCCATAACCTAAGAAGGTCCTTTGCATGCAGTATGCCTACAATCTCATCGATATTCTCTTTATAGATGGGAATCCGTGTGTGTCCGCAATCATTTATCAACTTAATTATACTGGATAGGTTCTCTTCAATTGAGGCAGCAGAAACAGAGGTCCTGGGAATCATTATAGATGAGGCATCTTTTCCCTTCAGATCAAGCACACCCTGGACCATCTCTGATTCTTCACCACTAATCAGTCCCTTTGCCTGACCTTCATGAATAAGATCCTCTATTTCATTTGCTAAGTCTGACTCATCAATAAGGTGAGGCTTTTTCTTTAATAGGCCCTTGAAAAATCGGATAAGCCTTTGACCCGATTCTTCTTCCAAATCTCTTATTTATTCCTCCTTTAATTCTATTGATCATATGTTGTAGATTATCTTTTATAGTATTTTATATAGAATGGAATGATGTGTCAAGCTAAACAGGGCTCTATTATAAAATGTGTGGAAAACTTTATACTGAGACCCTAAAAAACTGGACAGGGTAAAAGTGTAGAGGATAATGAAGGAAAAGGAGGAATAAGAAATGAAACGAAGGAAATGGTCAGTAGAGGAGAAGCTGGCAA
>JALVMZ010000301.1:3313-4686 GCA_027032655.1 Desulfobacteraceae bacterium | reverse complement strand
CTTTGCATAGAAAATATAGTATCCATTGGATAATGAACCCGGGTTTCTTTCCAATGTGATATGGAAATAATGAACTGTGTTTAATATCTCCAGGAGCCATAATTCCTTTATATAAAAAAAATAAATAATCACAACAATAAAATTATAATGTTATCCAAACATCAGTTGACAAATATAGTCCAATATTTAAAAATAATTATATCAAACATTCATTTATTACTGGAGGTCATTATGTATATGCCCATGGTCATTTCAGGTATAACAATAGACCCTTTGACCAATGGTCCCATTGTTATCCTGAAAGAGGTAAAAGGTGAGAGGACCCTTCCTATATGGATAGGGATTCTTGAGGCTACTGCCATTGCCAGTGAGCTTGAAGGCATTAAGTTTTCACGCCCGATGACCCATGATCTGCTAAAAAACATCCTGGGGATGATTGATGTAAAGGTAACCCGTGTTGAGGTATGCGATCTAAAGAACAATACCTATTACGCTCTTATACATATGATCCACAATGGAAAAGAGATAGCAATAGATGCAAGGCCCAGTGATGCTCTTGCCTTATCACTCAGAGTAAACGCCCCCATCTATGTTTCAGAAGAGGTTATTAAACAATCTCAGCAGATTGACCTTAAGGCCGAGCCGGAAGATAAATCAAAGGAGGGCAAGAGGTGGCAGGATATACTGGAAAAGCTTAATCCTGAGGATTTTGGTAAATATAAGATGTAGGAATTATGGTCCTGAAGGCAGATGAGGAAGATATAAGATGACCATGGGACAGATGATTGACCTTCATATGCATTCCCTTCTAAGTGATGGAGAGCTTTTACCTTCAGAACTTGTAAGACGTTGTGAAGCCCTTGGATACAAAGCAATAGCAATTACGGATCATGCGGATCTTTCCAATATAGACTTCATTGTCCCAAGGATAATAAAGGTATCTCAACACTTGAATAGTTCCCAGTCAGTGACTGTTGTCCCTGGTGTGGAGATTACACATGTGCCACCAGATAGGATACCAGAGATGGTTCAGATTGCAAGGAAACTGGGGGCCAGATTGGTGGTGGTCCATGGAGAGAGTATTGCGGAGCCAGTGGCTGAAGGAACCAACAGGGCTGGAATTGAAGCAGGGGCTGATATCCTTGCCCATCCTGGAATCATTTCAGAGGAGGATGTTAAAGAGGCGGTTAAAAGAGGAGTGTATCTTGAAATAACATCAAGAAAAGGGCATTCCCTTACAAATGGACATGTTGCAAAACTATCACTCAACCTTGGAGCAAAACTTATTCTAAACTCTGATGCCCATTCACCTGATGATATCATGACACTGGAACAGGCAGAAAGGATATGTAAAGGAGCCGGCCTTGGAGATG
>JALVMZ010000301.1:0-3303 GCA_027032655.1 Desulfobacteraceae bacterium | reverse complement strand
TTCTAATTCAATGGCTATCATAAAGCGGGTAATGAGTGCATAATGCGATAAATTAAAGGCCGGTTCTCTGGCAATACATCTCATTAATTCTTCTCCCGGCCCTTTCTTTTCAGACTCCAGATATATTGATATTTTTACCATGCAGTGACTGTATGAAGATTTTATAAAATACATTATAAGAGCTTTGCCAAACTATTAAATGATATCTTTTTTCAACCTCTATCTGGAATTAGTTTATCTGTCATGCTGAGGGGCCAAGCCCCGAAGCATCTCATAGATCCTTCGGGTGTCTTTCAGACACCCTCAGGATGACAAAAATAATTATATCGACACCCTCAGGATGACGAATAGAGGAGACTCAGGATGACAAACGGAATATGAATCATTTTTGCAAAGCTCTCATTATGGCATCACTGTCATCCTGAAAGGAGTTAAAAAGATACAGAGAATTTCCTGTGGTGTTAGAGGTGAAGCTAAAGATAGTTTATTTAGATATTTATTGGTGATTTTTGAAATATTTTGAGATAGAGTAATAAAGATATGAGGTTACTCTGATGGAGATGAATCAGTGAGCTATAAAAAAAGGATATTTAATATTACCGGTATTCTGATTCTTGGTGTCTGGGCATTTTTGATGGTATTGTTATACCAGAGGGTGGAGTCAATTCAGGGAGCTTCATCCACAGGTGAAATGATAAGACCTCAGGTCAATTCCTATGAAAGGGAATGGAAGGAGATATTTTATAAAGGCAAAAAGGTGGGTTATGCTGTCAGTATAATAAAGCCTATAGAAAAGGATTATATCATACAGGAAGAAATTTATCTGAGATTAAATCTTGGTGGCCTTCCTGGTAATGTTCATACTGTTACGCAGTGCAGGGTTGATAGGAATTTCTATCTCAAAGACTTTAATTTCAGTATGGTCTCCGGGATAATAAGATTTGATATTAAAGGAAGGGTGGAGGGTGATACACTAATTATTCAGCGGAGAGGGAAGGGCGCTCATGCCCGGAGAATACACCTTAGAAGAAGACCTGTTATTGGAAGTGCCATTGGGGCATTTTTCAGACTCAATCCCATCAAGAATAAGCGCACATACAGATTCCCCATTTTTGATCCCTCCACAATGGCTCAGACGGATGCAATATTCAGGGTAATGGGAAGAGAGACCGTAACCATTAACGGGATTCCTTATAATGCCACAAAGATTGAGACAAAAATCTGGGGCAGACCTGTCAGATTCTGGATAGATGAAGATGGCTCAACACTTAAAGAAGAGGGGATAATGGGCTTTACCATAATAAGATCCACAGCAGATAGGGCTCCTATGAATATGGAGGCAGGCAGAAGGCAGGATTTCTATAGTATGATGGCAGTTAAAATAAATAGACCTCTACCTGATCCAGAAAGATTGAGATCATTGAAACTGAGAGTGGAATTAGAGGATTCTGAGATAAAGGCACTTAAAATACCTTCAGATAAAAGGCAGCAATACAGAGATGGAATATTAAAGATAAAAAAAGAGACATTACCAAGGCATTGTTCCTATAAGATTCCATATAAAGGGAATGAGAAGATTATTGTGAAGTTCTTACGCCCTGAATTCAACATTGAAAGTGACAATGATGAGATAATAGATACTGCAAGGAGCATAATAGGGAATACATCCAGTCCAGTTTATGTATGCAGGAAATTGATGAAATGGGTAAATGAGAATATAAAAAAGATGCCGGTGATGGTAGTTCCCAGTGCCCTTGATGTGCTCCATAGCAGGGTTGGGGATTGCAATGAACACGCAACACTTCTTACCGCACTTCTTCGAGCGGTGGGAATTCCATCCAGGATAAGCGTTGGTCTTGTTTATTCAAGAAATAGATTTTATTATCATGCCTGGAATGAGGCGTATGTGGGTGAGTGGATAACAATGGATCCAACAATGGATCAGATGCCTGCTGATCCAACCCATATTAAACTTGCTGAAGGAAACCTTGATCAACAGATTAGTATTGCGCCATTTATAGGCTCAGTGAAGTTTGAATTATTAAATTATGAGTATGATTAAACTGATAAATCTAACAAAAAGATATAGAGGAGTAATTGCTGTCAATAATATAAATCTTGAGATTGAAAAGGGTGTTGTATTTGGTTTTCTGGGGCCTAATGGTGCTGGAAAAACAACAACAATCAAGATGATGGCAGGTGTGCTAAAGCCAACTGCTGGAAGAATCCTGATTAAGGATATAGATATATCAAGATCGCCTTCTGATGCAAAAAGGATTGTGGGGTATATCCCGGATAGTCCATTTCTGTATGAGAAACTGACCGGCAAAGAGTTTCTTAAATTTATATCCGGACTTTATAACATGAATGAATCAGATGGAATTGAACATAGAATAGAGACTCTACTTAATAAATTTGGACTAACTAACTGGGCTGATGAACTGGTTGAAAGTTATTCTCATGGGATGAAACAGAGGTTGATAATGTGTTCAGCACTTCTTCATGATCCTGAGATAATAATAGTTGATGAGCCCATGGTAGGACTTGATCCCCGTGCTGCCAGAATGGTTAAAGAGCTATTTCGAGCACTGGCCTCACAGGGGAAGACCCTTTTTATTTCAACCCATTCCCTTGAAGTAGCAGAGGCAATAAGTGATCAGGTGGCAATAATTCAGGCAGGAAGGATAATTGCACAGGGGACCCCTGATGAACTCAAACAAAAGGCTGGAGTTGATGGGGGACTTGAGGAGATATTCTTGACTCTCACACAGGAAGGACCACTTTCCCATGAAGGGCCTTTTTCTTCTCATTAGTCCAAGGATAAGGGGGGCAATAAATATCATAAAGAGGTCTGGCACAGGTTCCAGAAAAAAGGCCCTCTTTATGATTTTCATGGGTATGCTATTCTGGGTTGGTATTCTTATAATATCAATAAAAGTCCTTGTTTATTTTAGATCCATTGATGTCATTGGTGATTTACTTGTAAGCAAACTTCTTTCAATGATTTTCCTGACATTTTTTGTTCTTTTAATATTCAGCAATATTATAACATCGCTTTCAAATATGTTTCTATCTCATGATCTTGAATTGTGTCATTCCCTTCCAGTCAGCCTTGAAGAGATATTTTTCAGCAGGGTCTTTTTTACTGTCCTTGATAGCTCCTGGATGGTAATGATCTTTGGACTCCCTATTTTGCTTGCATATGGATGGGTATATGGGCCAGGATGGGGTTTTTATTTTGAATTAATGCATATGGGGTTGGCATTTATAATTATATGCGCTGGCATCGGAATCCTTGTTACA
>JALVMZ010000300.1 GCA_027032655.1 Desulfobacteraceae bacterium | reverse complement strand
CCAATGCATGGAGAGATAATAACCATAGGTAATGAACTCCTATCAGGCAGGACCATTGATCTGAATGCGTGGTATGCAGCAGGCAGGCTTACTGCATCAGGTCTCAGGGTGAACAGGATAACCACCGTAGGAGATGACCCTGAAAAGGCCTCTTCAGCCATAAAAGAGGCAATGTGTTGTTCGGAATTTATTATTATAACGGGTGGTCTGGGCTCAACAGAGGATGACATAACAAACGAGATTGTGGCAAATGTGCTTAAAAGACCCCTCTGTCTTCATAAAGAGATGTATGGGAGATTGAAGAGATTTGTGGATAAAAGGGGCATGGAGATGTCCCCGTCCATTGAAAAGATGGCATGGATGCCTGAAGGATCAAAACTCCTGGATCCAAAGGGATATGCCTGCGGTTTTGCCCTGGAAGAGAACAATGTGCATCTATATTTCCTGCCTGGAGTGCCTGATCAGATGCGATACTTAATGGATAAGGTGGTTATTCCTGATCTGCTTTCAAGATATAAAACATTGCCTGTCCTGAGACAGAGGATACTCAAACTATATGGTCTATCAGAGCCCCAGGTGGCAGAAGCTTTAAAAGAGATCACGGGTAGAAGAAAAGAATTCATCTTTGGTTTTTATCCCCATTTTCCAGAGAACCATATAACCATAAGCCTAAGAGGCAAAGATGAGCCGTCCGTATTAGAAAAGCTTAACTCCGTTGAGAAAGAAATAAAGGAGGCACTTGGTTCATATATATTTGGAACCGGGAATGACACAATGGAATCAGTGGTGGGGGAGTTACTTAAAAGGAAAAAGATGACAATCTCAGTTGCGGAGTCCTGCACCGGGGGACATATCAGCAATCTTATAACAAATGTCCCTGGAAGTTCGATTTATTTTTTAGGTGGAGTGGTGGTTTACAGCAATATGTCAAAGGAGAAAATCCTTGGTGTGAGCCCGGAGACCCTGAAATCCTATGGTGCTGTGAGTGATCAGACAGCTAAGGAGATGGCAGAAGGAGTAAGAGAGGTTATGAAATCTGACATAGGAATTGCTGTTACTGGAATTGCCGGTCCTGAAGGAGGCACAAAGGAAAAACCTGTTGGCACTGTGTATATCTCAATGGCAACCGGGAGTGAACTTTTCTCAAAAAGATACAGATTCTGGGGGACAAGAGAACAGATAAAGAAAAATACTGCCATGATGGCACTTGACTGGGTAAGAAGGTATATATATGGTTATTCGATCCTTTCTGGCATTTGAGCTTCATCCTGAAGCAAGACATATAATTGAAGGAGTAAGTGATTATCTGAGAGGCTCCTCAATTAACGGCAAATGGGTGAAGCCTGAAAATGTGCACTTAACAGTGGTGTTTCTGGGAAATATTGAGACAACCATGATTGATGCCATGAAAGATGAAGTAAAAAAGGTTACTGATA
>JALVMZ010000299.1 GCA_027032655.1 Desulfobacteraceae bacterium | reverse complement strand
TTAAAGGTATCAGGGCATTGATTTGAAAGATTCATGAATCTAGTTTTCTCTTGACAAAGAAAGTAAATTAATAATAAGTTTCATTAATTAAATCTATCTCCTATTGATAATATTGGAAAAAGTTTCAGGATAAACGATTAAACCATTAAGGAGTTGAGAGATGATAAGACCCACACTTCCCTGTCTCGTCATTATCTGTATATTTCTTTTATTCTCATTTCCATGTAACTCATTCTCCCAGCAGGACCAGCCAATAAAGAAAAGTGAAAAGGCACAAGAGTATGATAAAAAGGCCATGGAAAAACTGAAAAAGATGAGCCCTAAGGAGGTGGAGGAACTGGACAAGAAACTGGCCAAGGCATTAACCCTTTATTATGATGGTGATTATGCAAGGGCACTTCCCATTTTTCAGGAGATATCAGGGATTGTTGAGACCATGGACATAGCTTTCTGGATGGGATCCTGTGCTGCTGGGGCAGGAAAGTATGAACTTGCTATAGAGAAATTCAAAAAGATGCTGAGCATTGACCCAAATCTTCACAGGGTAAGACTGGAACTTGCAAGGGTCTATTTTGAAGCAGGTAAGTTTGAGGAGGCAAAGAGAGAGCTAAACCGAGTCCTTGAGGTAAAACCACCTGAAGCCGTGAGAAGGAATATAGAGAGGATGCTCGCTAAAATTGAGGAGAGGACGAAGAGACTTTATACCAATTTTAGATTCTCCCTGGGAATCCAGGCTGATAGCAATGTGAATGCAGGTCCTGATGAGGAGAAGATATACATACCACCCAATGGAAGGGGTGGAGTTATTACCCTGAATGAAACTCAGAAGGAATTAGATGATACCGTTGGTGTAATCAGTATGGCAGGGAACCTGCTTTATGATTTTGGAAAGAGGCGGTCATGGATGTGGAATACCAGAGGCTCTCTTTACCAGACCCATACATTTGAATATGAACAGTTTGATTTCACACAGGCCAGGGTGACAACAGGTCCTTGGTGGATAGGGAAGAAGGGTATATTCAAGATGCCATTTGGTTACAGTTTCAATTTTTTTGAACATGATACACTTTTTACCAGACGGGAATTCAGCCCCAATTATGAATACTTTTTTACTCCAAAGATCAGCCTTAAAGGCACATGGACTCATTACAGGGATCACTACATTCCAGATCAGAGAGAAGGAGAGAATAATACCAACAGGATAATGGAACTGAATCCCAATTTTTATTTTAACAATCGAAGGGATATAATCTCATTTTATATCTCTGATGAGATGTTAAAGGCAAGACAGAAGCGGTATTCATATGATGGGACAAATGTTGCTGTTTCCTATTACAAAAAATTCAAGTGGTTTGGCACCTGGGATATGGAGTTCTATTCAAGGTTTAAATATTCAGTGAGGGAGTATCTGACACCTGCATTGCTGTGGCCTGCTGG
>JALVMZ010000298.1 GCA_027032655.1 Desulfobacteraceae bacterium | reverse complement strand
GAGATTATCTGCGATTCCATAGCAGCTCAGACGCCTCAGGTCTTGCGGCAACTCATGATCATGCTGGAAGAACCAGCAGTCATGGATAAGATCGTTCAGGCGGTTAAAGATGGCGTTGATAATTTTTTGGACACTCTTGGGCCAATGGGTGCCATGGCCCGGGGCTTTGTGGATATGGAGACACTGGATGGCAGACACCATAAGTTTCTCATAGATACAGGATGGAATAGAGAATATATGGACGAGTGTTTTAAAAGAGAAGGTGTTGATAAGATGCTTAAGAAGGGTGAAATTGAGTTTCTATTTGTAACACATGAGCATCTGGATCATTATTGGGGGCTTGAGACTGTTTTAAAGTATAATCCCGAGATAAAGATTTATATACCTTCTACATTTTACTCAGAAGGAATGCATTTTTTGAGGGGGGCCGAGTTTATTACACCCCATGCCAGAAATAGGATCCCACACAGGGGCAAACTTGTAAAGATTCAGCCAGGGACAATTAATAAACTTTATAATGGATGTGCAGCAGTTGCCTTTGATCTTCCCATTGTGATAAGAGTGCGGGGAGAGCAGTCCCTTTACTTTAATGTAAAAGATAAAGGGATAGTTTGTGTCACCGGATGTTGTCATCAGAGTATTCTTACATTTGCGGATTTTGCAAAAAACAAAATATTGGGCGGAGAAAATATGTATGGAGTCTATGGTGGCCTTCACATTGCTCCATTTGGTCCTATGAATCCAGATAGGGAGCATATAGTAAAAGGCATGGCAAAATATAATTTTAAAAAGATTGCATGTAATCATTGCACAGGACTGGTGGCAGTGAAAAAAATGATAGAATTGGGATATCCTGTTGTAAAAGGAACAGGTCGGTATGGCTCAAAGAGTGACCTTTATATAGGTAATGGTGATGAAGTATTCTTTGGTTAATTAGGTATTAATGGGGGACACAGGAATTTGCCTGTATCCCCCTTATGTTTAATCCTATCCTGTAGTTATTCTTGTATTAGCCAAATCCTTAACAACTCAACAAATAAGGAAATTTTCAGATTTTTGTGGAAAAGTAGCAATTTTGCAACTATATTATGGTATGGTTGGGGGTAATGAGAGGATGAAGAAGATTGATATGCCATATCATGACATACTGGAGAGTATCTCAGACGGTGTGTTTACAATCGATCTGGACTGGAATATAACCTCATTTAACAGGGCGGCAGAAGAGATAACAAAGATTTCAAGAAATGAGGCCATTGGCAAAAAATGCCAGGATGTATTCAGGTCAAATATGTGTGAGGATGGATGTCCTTTGAGAAACACGCTTTTGACAGGGAAACCAATAATTGGCAGGACAGGATACATTATCGATTCAAAGGGAGAAAAAATCCCTATAAGCGTATCGACAGCAATACTGAAAGACAATAAGGGCAAAATAATA
>JALVMZ010000297.1 GCA_027032655.1 Desulfobacteraceae bacterium | reverse complement strand
CTAAAGCGGTCTCCATTCATAACAGTTACCTGATAAACCTTGCATCTCCCAAAAAGGCCGTAAGGGGAAGATCCATTACCACCCTTAAAAGAGAGATAGAATGGGCACAGGCCCTTGGGGTACCATTCGTGGTTATGCATCCTGGTTCACACCTTGGTATGGGGGAGAAGGAAGGGATAAGAATGGTTCAGGATGCCTTAAACCAGATAATTAAGGAGAGTCAGTCTATCAGGATACTTCTTGAGACAACAGCAGGGCAGGGAACAAATCTGGGATACAGATTTGAACATCTAAGGGAGATTATTGATGGCATAGTATTATCTCATAAGGTGGGGGTTTGTTTTGATACCTGTCATGTATTTGCCGGGGGGTATGATTTCAGGAACAGGGACTCATATGAGATCATGATGAATGATTTTGACTCCACGGTTGGGATTAAAAACCTATCTCTGTTTCATGTAAATGATTCCCTTCACCCAGCGGGCTCAAGGAAGGACAGACATGCACATATAGGTGAAGGGGAAATTGGGCTTGAGGCATTTTCCTTTTTCCTAAATGATGAGAGATTCAGGAATATTCCCTTTATTCTTGAGACCCCAAAAGGGGAAAATGAAATGGGGATTGACTATGATATTATAAATCTGGGAAAATTAAGGGAAATCATAGAAAAGGGTGGGGGAGATGATAGTCTTTGATCTTGAATGTTCCAACGGGCATAAATTTGAAGGATGGTTTAAAAGCTCGGAGTCCTTTGATGAGCAATTTCAAAAGGGACTGCTCACATGTCCCGAGTGTGGTGATACAGATATAAAGAGGCTCCTTTCTCCTGTGAGGACTACAAGAGCAAGACCTGATGAGCAGGGGGCAAAGGATAAGAAGGATTCCATTGATTATAAAAAGCTGGCAAAAGAAGTGATTAATTACATCAATAAAAACTTTGAATATGTGGGGACTAATTTTGCTAAAGAGGCCCTTAAGATGCACTATGGTGTATCTGAAAAGAGGAACATAAGGGGCTCTGCCACAGCAGACGAGGAAGAGATGTTAAAAAAAGAAGGGATTGATTTTTTTAAACTGCCATTTGAATTACCTAAAGATGATGAAGATAAAAACTGAATCAGTAGTTTTTCAGGGTGAAGACAATGAAAGAGTCAGTTCCTATACCGGAATTTTTCAATGAAAACAGGGCAGAAGAGATCTGGCCTGTTAAGTATCAGGATATTGCTGAATCTGCCAGGAAGTGGAAGGAGAGATACCAGATTCAACCATATTACATGGATAAGTTCAGGGTTGCTCTTCTTTTGATTGATGCGCAGGTAACATTCTGTATTCCTGGATATGAGCTTTTTGTTGCTGGAAGATCGGGAAGAGGTGCTGTGGATGATACAATAAGAATATGCAGATTCCTTTACAGTAATCTTAGTTTCATAACCCACATA
>JALVMZ010000296.1 GCA_027032655.1 Desulfobacteraceae bacterium | reverse complement strand
TTATAGACAATGCCTTAAATTCTTCAAATGGCATAGAAAATATGGTTTTTAAATAGCGGGATGCCCCTATCCAGCCCCAGAGATTCCCATTAGTATGTCTTCCATAGCGGGGGGTCCTCAGTATAATAGGTAGTGGTATGGTGATAAAATTATATTCATCTTTTATATCCATATCCTGGAATGTAAGGTGATCAGGTCTTTCACCAATCTCAACTGCAGTGCTGATATACTCTCTACCATGGATGCCATCTCTTGTTGGCCTGACTATCTCTGACATATCGGTCCACATGGAATCAAAGCCCGGGCCAGTAAAAGGGCCATGGTATCCAGCCCCGGATACAGGCACCTGCCCCCTGGTTGCCTGCTGCCATATCTTTGAGATGATCTCTGGAGTAAAGGGCGGTGCACCCATCTCATCAAATTCTCTATTAAAGGATTTATGTATCAATTGCTTTGGACAGCTCTGAATGCACCTGAAACAGTTCATACATTGATTATCCAGTGATTCTATCATCTGGAACGGATCGATCTGCCTGTTTTCATATACCTTATAAACGCATTTCGTCTTTACACATTCAGGACACTTGAGGCAACCCTCCTCCCAGGCAATGACGCCGGATTTAGATAAGGGCTCATAGCGTGGTTCAGTGGGGATTGTGTGTATTACATATTTAGCAGGCATTATCTATTCTCCTCTGACCATTTCATGTCTATTATCCAGGCCTGCCATGGAAATTATCTCAGGCACTATCTCTTCCCATTCTATTGCCATAATATGTATTCCACAGACACCTTTTATCTCCTTCAGGGCCTCTATAGTCTCCACCGCTATCTTCAGTCCTTCTTCCCTCTGTTTTTCTTTGGGAACCCCTTCCATCCTTTTTACAATCTCTTCCGGTATAAGCATACCACTTACTTTAGATGACATATATCTTGCCATACCCACTGATTTTAAGGGTGTAATACCACCCAGTATATATACCTTATCTAAAAGACCCTGGTCATCACATAACTCCATAAATCGCCTGAATCTCTGAACATCATAGATACATTGAGTCTGGATGAATTGTGCACCTGCCTTAATCTTCTTTGCCAGTCGCACCACCCTGAATTCCAGCGGATCTGCAAAAGGATTTGCGGCAGCCCCGATAAATAGTTCAGGTGACTTGGATAATGCTTCCCCGCCAATTATTTCTGACTCATCCCTCATCTGCTTTAAGGTGGAGATGAACTGAATTGAATCTAAATCAAATACCCCCAGGGCATGAGGTTGATTTCCAAAACACTGGTGGTCACCTGAAAGACACAGGACATTTTCAATCCCCAGGGCTGATGCCCCAAGGATGTCAGATTGCAATGCAATCCTGTTCCTATCCCTGACTGTCATTTGAAGAACAGGTTCAATACCCATATCTTTTAAAATTACACAGGATGCAAGACTGCTCATCCTCACAATTGCAGTCTGATTATCGGTAACATTTACCGCATCAACATGATCTTTAAGTATCTCGCCCTTTCTTCTGATGACCTCAGCATCAGCCCCCTTGGGAGGGCCGCATTCTGAAGTTACCACAAACCTTCCTGACTCAAGTAATTGTTTCAGCACACCCATGACTACCTCATCTGATCTTCTCTTATTACCTTTCTTGGACCAATCCCCTGCTTTTTGGACCAATCCTTTGGGGGATAAATATCCTTAAGTCTATCCAGCGCACCCCATTTAGAAAGCTTATCAATAATCATCTGCCAGGCACATGGAATATCTGGATTTACCTCACATACTCCATTTTGACTACCTCCACATGGGCCGTTAAGGAGTTGTTTGGAACACCTGGCTAAAGGACAAATACCGCCAAAATAGAAAAGCATGCAGTCTCCACAACCGAGGCAGTTTTCCAACCACAGTCCCTGATCCTGCGTCTCTCCTAAAAACTCTGTGTTAAGTGCTGGAATAATGGGGATTTCCGGGTATATCTCAGCCACAAGCTGAACTCCTGCTCCACATCCCAAAGATACCACTGCATCTCTATCTGATATATCATCCTCTAAAAGCACCACAAAGTCCCTGACACATTGCCTTTCTATTGCTTTCTCTTCTATATCTATATCCATGTTCTTCATTTTAGCGGACATCCTCAATAGAGAGGCAAGCTGTCCTGTCCCTTTTTCTCCAACAGCGGCACACTCTGCCACACAAGAGTTACAACCCAGAACCAATAACCGTCTATAATTAAAAGCATTGGCGGTTATCTCTTCTATTGGTTTTTGTTCTGCTACTATCATAACCTACCTCTTATTTGCATGAACAGGAGACCTGGGAATCTTATTTGCCTCCTCTATAATCTTATTAATCAAATCACTAAACTCCACCTCTCCTGCCCTCAAAATGGAAATTCTATCTGATTCTAATCCGATGGATGAGATCAGTTCCTTTGCCCTATCCACTCTTTTGCTCACCCTCAAATTTCCCTCCTTGTATCTACATTGCCCCACTGGACATGTTACCACATATGCCACATCAGAATGGGATTCTAATGCCTTCAATAGGTGATTCACCTCTATCCTGCCACTGCATGGCATGGGAAATAGGTGTAGCGATTCGCCATAATGGGCCTCAAGTCTTTTCCTTTCTTCTTCTTTTGTAAGCCGCTGACAATAAAATACAGTAGTTACTATCTCTGTTGACATATCCAAGCTTCCTTCATCCCTTACATATTAAAATCGTCAACCTTATAAGGTTGAAATAACGCAGTGCACGGTTTCTCGGGAATAAATAAAATACTGGCCGTTAATCAAACAAGCGGTTATGTTGCCAAAATAAATTTACTGAGTCAAATACTTTTTTAATTTTGATGACTCGATGGACAACTTTTTAAAAATGAATTAAAACTCACTTTTTCCCGGTATCTTTACAATGCTTTTACCCGTCCTCCTGAGGGATTCCATTCCGGATATTATTATTATTTTTAAGATACCGGAAGGATGTCAGAAAAGATATATATAAGCATTTATGTAATTAACTTATTCTGTCCTGTTTTCTGGTCGCAGGCTCCTTACCGCTGCACCTGCCCTCCACATCTCCGAATTTCTTATCTCATCAAGTTCTCTTTGCAGTCTCTCTCTGTAATCGGGTCTGCTATTAGCTTCCAGCACGATCCTTGTCTCATTTCCTGACTCAACACTTTTGTAGAGTTCATCAAACACTGGCATAACCGCAGACTTAAACCTATCCTTCCAGTCCAGTGCCCCCCTCTGAGCAGTAGTGCTACAGTTTGAAAACATCCAGTCCATTCCCTTTTCAGCCACCATCTTAATAAGGCTCTGGGTAAGCTCCTCAACGGTCTCATTGAAGGCCTCGCTGGGGCTGTGGCCATGCTTTCTCAAAATTTCATATTGTGCCTCCATAACCCCTGCAAGACATCCCATGAGCACCCCCCTCTCTCCCACAAGGTCACTGTAAACTTCTTTCTCAAATGTTGTGGGAAAAAGATACCCTGATCCTATTGCAATTCCAAGAGCAATTGCCCTCTGTTCTGCCCTTCCTGTGTAATCTTGATAGACTGCAAAACTTGAATTAATACCGCTTCCTTTAAGGAAATTACTCCTCACGGTTCTGCCGGATCCCTTTGGAGCCACCATTATCACATCAACAAAATCAGGTGGAATAACACCCGTCTGCTCTTTAAATACAATGGAGAATCCGTGTGAAAAATAAAGTGCATCACCTGGATGAAGGCCCGAAGATACCTCCGGCCAGGTTGCAACCTGACCTGCATCAGATACAAGATACATAATTATGGTTGCCATCTCTGCTGCCTCTTTTAAAGGAAAGAGACTCTTACCAGGAACAAATCCATCCTTTTTTGCCCTCTCATACGACTCAGTTCCTTCCCTCTGGCCCACGATAACATCAAGCCCGTTGTCCCTCATATTGAGTGCCTGACCAGGCCCCTGGACACCATAGCCCAGGACAGCAATCTTTTCATCTTTTAAAACCTCCCTTGCCTTATCAAGAGAAAATTCATCCCTTGTGATCACCTCTTCCACTACCCCTCCAAAATCAATCTTTGCCATTTCTTTTATTCTCCTTTCTTTTAATATTATTATCTTTTCTCATGGCAATAATACCTGTCCTTATTAAATCCCTGATTCCAAATGACCTCATAAGGTCAAGGAATGCAGATATCTTATCCTTACTTCCCGTAAGTTCGATTATATAAGAATCATGTGATACATTAATGACCCTTGCTCTGAACAGCTCCACATTCCTCAATATCTCTGCCCTTTGCTCTGCCATAGCATTTACCTTGACAAGGGCCATCTCTCTTTGAATACTTGGCACCTCATTCATATCAATTACCTTTATAACATTTATAAGCCTGTTTAACTGCTTTTTGATCTGCTCCACTATCTCATCCCTCCCTGATGTTACCAGGGTAATGCGGGATTCCTCTGGATCTTCAGTTTCAGCCACACACAGGCTCTCAATATTAAATCCCCTGCCACTGAAAAGACCTGAGATTCTGGCCAGGACTCCAGGTTCATTGTCCACTAAAAGCGTAAGAACATGCCTTGTATTCTGATTATTACTCTCCACTTCTCTACCCCCTCACACATAAATCATATCCGTTATTGGAGCACCAGCAGGAACTATAGGAAAGACATTCTCCTCCTGCTCCACCTGGAACTCCATTATAACAGGC
>JALVMZ010000295.1 GCA_027032655.1 Desulfobacteraceae bacterium | reverse complement strand
CTCCATAATTATCTCCTCCTGAAATAGAAAACCTCTTTCATGATGGTAAAAGGAGAGCTTTGTAAAACTCAATTAATATCTGCAATTACCCTATCTGTCATGCTGAGGGGCCAGGCCCCGAAGCATTTTATGGATCCATCGGTTGTCTTTTCAGCCCCCTCAGGATGACAGATTTCAAGGAACTACTGAGTAATATCCTCAGGTGAAGTGAAGGACTCAATTCCAAGCTCCTCTATCACTTTCATGGCTGAAGGCTCTATCATGGGACTAACTATTATCTTTCTTGTAACCTCTTTACCCTCCTTTTCCTGATAGAACTCCACCTTTCTCCAGAAGGTATAGGCCTCTGATTTGCTGACAGATGACTTTATCTCCATGACCCATATCAGGCCATCCTTTATTACCAGATCCAGCTCCACCTGATCAGGCCGACCAAATACCTTCCCATCTCTATCATATGCCACATATCGCTCCACCTTATAACCCGTCAGCTCCTCCACCACAGACTTCATTGCCTCCCTGAATGCATATTCAGAGGATATACCCCACCTGGCTCCAAGGGCACCTATGGTGCGGTCTATTCTCCTGTCCACACGCCTTATCTCCTTCAGTAACTCCTCAAATCTCCTGTCGTGCTCCTCAAACCGCCTGGTGAACTCCTCAAATCTCTTATCATATTCCTGAAACCTCTTATCACTTCTCTCCCTTTCTGCCTGAAGCTCCCTGTAAATCTCCTCAAATCTCTTATCGTGTTCCTGAAACCTCTTATCACTTCTCTCCCTTTCTGCCTGAAGCTCCCTCAGGAGTTTTTCAAACCTATCCTCTGTCTGCTCCTTTGGGGCATAATGTCCTGATAATATATTAATTAGCTCTAACTTTACCTCAGGATGCTCCCTTATTATCCTGGGTAACTCCTCATATATGAGCCTTCTTATCTCCTCTTTGCTATCACCCATACCACTTAGCACCATATCATCACTCCTTTTTAATTATAGTATAGAACAAGATCTTTGCAAACCTCTTAAATAAGATATTTTTTTAAGGTATATCCGGAATTACCCTATCTGTCAGGCTGAGGGGCCAGGCCCCGAAGCATCTCATGGATACAACGGAAGTCTTTCATACAGTCTCAGGATGACAGATGGAATATGAATCATTTTTGCAAAGCTCTCAAAGGGTCTTACCACCATGATAAAAAGATAGAATAATGTTATCATAATCTTGCATGGACTTAAAGGATATAATATGGGGAGGATTTAAAGTTTCTGCACAATCTGATAAGAGGGCATAACTTCTATAAACATAATTCCTGATCAGATATCTGTAAAAATAAAACATATAGTCAATTCGTCATCCTGTGCCTATTTATGGTCATTCTGGACCTACTTATAGTCATTCTGAGCGACGCGAAGAATCTCATCAGACGCTTGAGGGCTGCGCC
>JALVMZ010000294.1 GCA_027032655.1 Desulfobacteraceae bacterium | reverse complement strand
CCATATATCTGACCTTAAAAGTTGAAAAATAGCTTATAAATGGATTTCTATGGTCACGAAAACAATAAGATGAAATATAGGATCCAGGCCCCTGCAAAGCTGAATATATTTTTAAAGGTGCTTAGTAAAAGACCAGATGGATATCACAATATATTATCATTAATGATTCCGGTTAATCTATTTGATGATATAGAGCTTCGAAAAACAGACAGGCATAACAACATTGATATCACCTGTGATAATGAAAAAATACCTAAGGGTGAAGACAATCTAATCTATAAGGCAATAAAGCTATATCTCAAAGAAACAGGATTTAAACAGGGTTTCCACATACTGTTAAACAAAAGAATTCCGATCTGTGCAGGCCTGGGGGGAGGAAGTAGTGATGCAGGCTCAGTGCTCATCCTTTTAAACAGATTATTTAATGAACCACTTAACCAGAGTCAACTTCTGAACATATCTTCAAAAATTGGCTCTGATGTGCCATTTTTTTTATATAGAACCCCTGCCATAGTAAAGGGAAGAGGGGAAGTGATTCAACCCTTAACCAGATGGCCATTTCATTATTATGTTATTGTAAAGCCCCCGATTGATATACCAACAGGATTTATATATCAGAATCTCAAAATCAAGTTGACAAATGAAAATAAAAAAGATATTATAGGTTGTTTGAGGATTGGTAATAATTTTAATATCTTAGATATTCTTGAAAATGATTTAGAACCTGTTTCTATATCCTTTTTCCCCATAATTGAGGAGATAAAACATATGCTTCTCAGGGCAGGGGCAAAGGCATCGCTGATGAGTGGAAGTGGACCCTCAGTATTTGGAGTATTTGATTCATTAAATGATGCACTATTAGCCAAACAGAGATTGATCTCCCATGCTGTGGGAGATGTATTTGTGGTAACAGAGATTGATAGATAAGACATAGAGCTGGGGTGTCGTCAAGTGGTAAGACACGGGCCTTTGGAGCCCGCATTCGGAGGTTCGAATCCTCCCACCCCAGCCAGAAATTTAAGGAATTAGGGAGAAATGAGACTCTTTGGAGGAACATCAAATCCAGAATTAACCATTGAGGTCTGTGAATACCTTGGAATTGAACCCGGCAAACTCCTTGCCAAGACCTTCAGTGATGGTGAGATTCAGATTGAAATACACGAAAATATCAGAGGAAAGGATGTATTTGTGCTCCAGTCCACATGCCCCCCTGTAAATGATAATCTCATGCAATTATTAATTATGATGGATGCCTTCAGAAGGGCCTCTGCCAAAAGGATAACTGCAATCATCCCTTATTATGGATATGGGAGACAGGACAGGAAAGTAAAACCCCGTGTTCCCATTAGTGCAAAGCTGGTGGCAGACCTAATAACAGTATCAGGTGCAAACAGGGTGGTCTCCATGGACCTGCATGCCGGACAGATACAGGGATACTTTA
>JALVMZ010000293.1 GCA_027032655.1 Desulfobacteraceae bacterium | reverse complement strand
AAAGGCTATCAGGTGTTAGAAGCTACTTTCATTGATAAAAAGGGCAAGGAGTTTTCTGTTAGAGAATTAAAGGAAAAGGATATTCCTTCTCTCCTTGATATGTATCGGAGTTTCAGACCCAAGGGGCGTTTTCAGGGCATGCCACCTCTGGAGATGGAAAGATGCAGGACATGGATAAACGAGCTGGTCCGAAATGGAATCAATCTTATTGCCCTCAGGGGTGATAGGATAATTGGTCATGCAGTTCTCCTGCCTGATGAAATAAAAAAGGATGCAGAATACATGATATTTGTGGCACAGGACAGCAGAAACATGGGCGTTGGTTCATGCCTTACAAAGACCGCACTTGATATCACAAAGAAACTTGGCATAAAAAAGCTCTGGCTGAGTGTGGGCGCATATAATTTTATTGCTATTAGACTCTACAGGAAATTCGGTTTTGATTTTGCGGATAAGGAAAACAACCAGGAAAAGGTGATGGTCCTTTTTCCATGACAATGGAGGTTATTGGTTGAGACTGGGAATCGTAAGAGATGATAGGTATCTGGAGCATAAAACAGGGCCAATACATCCTGAGAGCCCCCGCAGATTGAGGGCAGTCTATAGGATGCTTGATAAGGAATCCTTTAAGGATATAATGTATATCAAGCCAAGAATGGCTACCTTAGAGGATCTTGAGCTTGTCCATACCCCTTCATATATAGACAGGGTCCTGAGCACAGCAGAACACAAGATGTCAAGCCTTGCACCTGATACACCCACCAGTTCAAGTTCTTATCTTGCTGCAGTGCTTGCAGTGGGGGGGTGTCTTGAAGCACTGGATAGGGTCGTTGCAGGTGAGTGTGATATGTGTCTTGCACTCATCAGGCCCCCGGGACACCATGCACTTCCAGGGAGGGCGGGTGGATTCTGTATATTCAATAATCTTGCAGTATGTGCAAGATATGCAATTAATAAACACTCCTTTGAAAGGATACTCATAGTTGACTGGGATATACACCACGGTAACGGGATAAATGATATATTCTATGAAGATAAAAGTGTTTTATACTTTTCCACCCATGATCCCGGACTCTACCCTTTTACAGGTGACTGGAAGGATTCAGGAGAAGGAGAAGGAAAAGGCTATACCATCAATATGCCGGTTGGACGAAAGTTGAATGATATCCAATTATACTCCCTTTACAGTTTTGTGCTCAGGAGAATAATGGACAATTTCAGCCCACAGGCATTACTGTTTGCCATGGGTTTTGACTCCCATCAGGATGACCCCATAGGAAGAGGCCCCCTTAAGGGAGAGTTTTTTATATGGATATCCAGGCTTATTGTTGAGATAAAAAAGGCCCATCCCGGGCTTCCAATCCTTTTTTCACTTGAAGGTGGATATGAGCCTGAGCTATTAAGGGACTGCACAAGGAATGTAATAAGTGTGCTTACAGAGTCCCGCTTCCCTGAATTGCCACAGGAGAGGGATGATGTCCTTGGGTTTCTGGATAAATTGGGCGAAATTCCAGTGCTAAGACAGGATAAATAAGGGTATAGAATTATGATAAAGGCAAGGATTCCAGCAGAAAATCCAGATGCAAATCTCAGGGATTACAGACACACCTATGAGAACTTTTCATGGGAAGATTGGGAAAAGAGATTTACATGGTATGGTTCTGATGACCTGAACATTGCACAGGAGATTGACAGGTGGGCAGAGGCAACAGATACCAGGAATAAAAATGCTATTATCTACCAGAAAAGAGGAGAGAAACAGACTATTACCTATTTAAAACTGAAAGAAGAATCATCCAGATGGGCACATCTTTTTACCTCAAAGGGACTTAAAGCACAGGATAAGATATTTGTCCACCTCCCCATATGTCCTGATATCTATCTTATCATGCTGGGCTGTGCAAGGGCTGGCATAATATTCTGCAATCTCTTACCATCACTTTCCATGGATGAAATAGTGATGAGAATAGAGGATGGGAAACCATCTGCTATCATTACTCATCCTGATCTGGTGGAAATGATTCCACTGGAATCCATTGATGAAAGGATAAAGATATTTCTGATTGAACCACCTCTTCCTGGAGCACACCCTGGAGAGATTGATGTATCAAGAGAGATTAAGGATATGCCAGCAGAATTCCCTCCAAGGAGATTTCCAAAGCGAACCCCCCTTTATATTGCCTACACATCAGGTGTATCTTCAGCGCCCAAGGGTGTTGTGCACACCCACTATGATATGGTGGGCATGCTTGCCACAGGCGAATATGTTCTGGATTTAAAAAGGGATTCTATCCTGTGGGTCCAGGCCCACCCTGCATGGATAACAGGCACGGTTTACAGTGCATTTACACCCTGGCTTATCGGGGCAACAACCGTTGTGCTGGGAGACACCTTATTGGCATCAAGGGTATATGAGACAATTGAAAAGAATGGTATTGATGTCTGGTATACAACACCAGAGGTGATAAGGACGCTTATTGAGGCAGGGGAGGACCTTCCAACCCGTTATGATCTAACGAGACTAAGGCACATTGCTACCGTAGGAGAACCCCTTGGCCCTGAAGGCTTTTACTGGATTAAGAAGAATCTGGGGCACTCTGCCCATGATACATGGTGGATGACAGAGACAGGAATAATCTGCATTGCCAATTTCCCCTCGGTTGACATAAAACCGGGGGCGATGGGGCTTCCTGTGCCTGGAATAAATGCCATGGTGGTGGATGATGATGGTAATGAGCTACCATCCATGAGCATGGGGCAACTGGCACTTAAAATACCCTGGCCAGGGCTTATGAGTGGTATATGGGGGGACGAGAAAAGATACATGGAATATTTCAAATTCAAAGGGATGCTTCTAACGGGTGATATGGTTATAAAAGATGATGAGGGATATCTATTTTATCAGGGCAGAAGTGATGATCTCCTGAAACTACAGGGAGAAAGAGTTATAGGACCTTATGAAGTTGAGCACATACTCAAAACACATCCAGCAGTAAAGGACGCTGCAATTATCTCAATAAGTGAGGAGGAGGATTCTGAAAGGGCCTTCAAGGCATTTGTATCACTTAAAGAGGGTTATATACCATCTACAAGATTGCGTTATGAATTAAAGTCATATTTGAGCACCAAGCTCAGGGATATCAACATAAAAGATATTGAATTCATGAAATCACTTCCCAGATCCTGTGGAGGGGATGTATTAAGAAGGGTCCTGAGGGCATCTGA
Organism: Desulfobacteraceae bacterium; assembly: GCA_027032655.1. GTDB lineage: Bacteria > Desulfobacterota > DSM-4660 > Desulfatiglandales > JALVMZ01 > JALVMZ01. Next base: position 1,479 of record JALVMZ010000293.1, on the reverse strand, counting down.
GCTGGGAATCCCTATAGGTGACATATCCAATTTAAATGCATGTTCGGTTCCATCACTGGAAAGTTCAAAAAAGGAGGGTGGTTAATGCCTGATATACTGTTGTTTTCAAGGAACAGATTCTCAGGAGTGGAGATGTTAGATGACAGGCAGATGCGAGCCTTTTGCATACTGAATGATACATTTTTACAATCTACTGCAGAGATCATAGTTCAACTACCCCATCTGGAGATAATCTCAATAAATGCTACAATAAGCAAAGCTCCGGGTAATAAAAACGAATACAAACCTGATACTTTCAGTGAAATAACAGGGATGAGAATCGGCCCCGGCATGAGGAGGATAATAAGTGAATTCACCTCAAAGCTGGAATATGGGGACAAGCTGGCACTCATGATAGATGAATGCTGTAATTCAGTGATTCTCACATTTACAAAAAGGGAACTCCTCAAGGCCCCCAAGGGGCTTAAAGATGAAAAGATATTTTTTAAAAAAATGGTAAAGGACAATCCAAGGCTCCTTAATAGTTGTGCAGCGCTTTCCGAGGGAAGTCCTCTTCTTAGGGATATTGTGGATGATACCTTACAACAAGGGGATAAAAGATGATTGAGCTTTCAAGGTCAAAGCTGGTTTCAATATATCTCAAAGAACAGGATATATTTTCTGTCCACAGTGTGCTTGAAGATGATATTTATGGTATTGAACTGGATATGGAGGTAAAAGCAGATGAATTAGTGATTACATCCATAAAGGGAAGGTGGATCAGACAGGAGAATCATTACTGCGCCCTTGCCCTTCCTGTGCTTGAGGAGATGGTTGGATGGAGGATTGACAGGAACTTTTTTAGAAAGGCAAGGAAGTTTGCTGGTAGAAAGGCGTGCATACAGTTTGCAGATCTTATCATTGAATGTGCAGATGCCATAATGGATGTTGTTAGAGAAAGGGGACAGCTTATTTCAGAAAAAGGGACCGGGGAAGAGAAGAAGACCGAAAAGTATCCCCCTGAGGATGAACGAATAATGGTTACAACACCAAAGGGAGATGAGGAAAGAACAATTGCCGCATCTGAAAAAAAGGATGAGATGGACGGTTACATGGAGGTTGATGTGGAGATGGGGAGCACAATTATAGACCTTCATGTGCATTCATTTCCCCAGTCCCCCTGTAGCAATGCCAGTGTGGATGAAATGATTGAAACAGCAAAGGCCATTGGCCTCAATGGTATATGTCTGACGGATCATAACTTCATGTGGAATGAAGAAGACTTAATAAAATTGAGGGAAAAACATGGATTTCTGATACTATCGGGCTCAGAGGTAACCACTGATCAGGGAGATGTATTGGTATTTGGTTTCAAGGGGAAGATAGATCATTTTATTAAGATTGAGGATTTACATAAACTGGTGAAATCTTCTGGAGGAGTAATGATCGTGGCTCATCCTTTTAGAGGCTTTCTTACCTTTAGCGCTGATGACCTGGGGT
>JALVMZ010000292.1 GCA_027032655.1 Desulfobacteraceae bacterium | reverse complement strand
ATAATATGAAGAGCCTCTTTCAAAACAAAAAATTATGCGGTGCAGTGGTGTTAGGAGAATCCACCATTTAACCTAATAACTGATTAAATCCATGTTTTTCCTCTAAAATATGGTAATTCCCCTTATCTATAGTATTTTGTGAGCATACTTATACAGCGGGATAGGTCACGAGTCTCTATTTTCTTATTTTTCAATCCTGATATCGAAGTTTACGTACCCGGTAAATGTGGGTATTGTAATACTTTTACCGCACTCAGACACAAAACTGCTGTCATAAGAGCAAAGTTTACTTTTGGATACCCCTTAACATATAGTTGTGACGGGATAAACCAATCCTTCAGATGGGAATAGGTCCTTTCCACTGTGGATCTTATTTTATATCGCTCTTTTTCTGAAGGACACATTGTTTTAGAAGTAGCTTTCCGTCTTTTATTGAAGTCAATCAAACCAACACGGCCTCTTCCAGTAATATATGATCTTATTTGGGGAGCATCATAGGCAGCATCCATTAATGAATACAAATGAGTTACTTTCCTTTCACTCATCTTTTCCATGGGGATAGCAACCTGTGAATCATGAACATTAGCACCTGTAACAACGGCAGTTATTGGAAGACCAATATCAGAAACATCAAGATGAAGCTTATATCCCGGCCAAAAGGGTGTCTTTCCCTTGCTGTTCTTCTTACCACCCCATGCACATGCTCTATTCAGCTCTTTGATGGACTTACCTGGCTTTTGGCTAAGCTGTTTCGTCAACCGAGCATCTTCTTTGGGCTGGACAGATTCTCCCTTCCTGGGTCGCCCTCTTTTTCTTTTAGTCTTCTTATCAGTTTTTACATCCTTTTTCTTGTTTACAGGCTTCTCTCTGGCAGTTATTGCTGTTGAATCCCGGGATATGTGTCCTACAAGGTGGTCTTTGTAGTATTCTTTGGCAATATAATTTATAGCCTGTTCCATAATATGAAGCTTTGAAAGTTTATCAAACCGTCTTGAAAAAGAGGCCTCACTTGGAACTTTGCTAAACCCGCAGATTCTTCTTAAAGACGAATCACTTTTAAGCCGGATAATCAGATCCTTGTTTGTAGACAACTTGAAGAAAGATTTGGCAAGAAAAGATCTTACGAATGGCAGAATTGCATAGGCTTTTCTACCGGTGAATGCTCGTGGTTCTTCTATAGTGGGAAGTGAATCCTCAATGACTCGCAGGCTATAGAGAAATACCCGGTGCTGATCAGTTAAGTAATCTTCAAATACATCTTGAATTTCATAAGAAATTCCCAGAAGCATCTGGGAACCACCAAGAATTTCTGTTATACTTTTCATGGATAAAAGCTCTCTCCTTTTATTGAAGTTTTCTGTTAAACAAATCATATAGAAGATTGAGCTTTTTATCCATTCTTAAAATCTGATTTGCTGTGAGTTTTGAAAGAGGCTCTATAT
>JALVMZ010000291.1 GCA_027032655.1 Desulfobacteraceae bacterium | reverse complement strand
GCCAGATAGAGGGCGCAGAGCTACTCGTTGTTGGTGCGGTGACTGAATTTGAAGGAAATGCATCTGGTATGAAAGGAGGCCTGGGAGGTATCGGGAAGGGTATATTTGGTGCCCTTACAGGCGGATTCAAAAAGGCACACATGGCAATAGATGTGAGGGTAATAGATACCAGAACCTCCCGTATTGTTGCAGCAACCACTGTTGAAGGAGAGGCAACAGATGTTAACATGGGTGCCCTGATAGGTGGTTGGGGAGGAAGCGGTGCACTTGCAGGAGGTCTATCTGGATGGAAAAATACTCCTATGGAAAAGGCGCTCCGTATCTGTATTAAGAAGGCGGTGGAATTTATTGTTTCAAAGACACCCCAGAGGTATTATCATTATACTGAAGGTGCACCAGCACCACAGGTCCAGCAGGCACCAGCCCCTGCTCCTCAGCCTTCAAACATTCAACCTGCCTCACAGGCAGTCCAGCCCTCTTCAAAGGAAGTTGTGCTTGTAAAGTCATCACTGTTGAATGTTAGAAGCGGTCCAGGTTCTAACTATGCAGTCCTCTTTACGGTAAAGAAGAATGATAGACTCACTGTGCTTGAGAAGAGTAATAAATGGTTCAGGGTTCAGACAGAGTCGGGAAAGCAGGGATGGGTGGCAGGATGGCTAACTGTCCCGGCCAAATAAGAATTTTAAGGGCGGTATTATATTATTCTTACCGCCCTTATCATATCCCTTATCTATTTCATAAAATATCCAGGATAAGTTCCAGAAGTAATGATATCTTTTTTTTATGTGTGTCTGGAATTACCTTATCTGTCATGATGAGGGGCGAAGCCCCTAAAGCATCTCATAGATCCTTCGGGTGCCATTCAGACACCCTCAGGATGACTAAAATAATTATATCGACACCCTCAGGATGACAATCGGAATATGAATCATTTTTGCAAAGCTTTCTGTTTTATTTCTCTCCTTAATAAAAAAGTTCCAGAAATAGGAGGGAGATTAATATGGATATGAGGCTAGAGTAAAATACCAGTTTCATGGCCTTCCTGATATGAGATGGTGTGACTTTTAAAGTGCCTGAACCAATAGGTGGACGCATCTTAGTTCCATATGGATAGACCTGAGTCCCTCCTAGGGATATATTTAATGCACCGGCCATGAAGCTCTCTGCATGGGCTGAATTGGGGGATTCATGTTTTAAACGATCCCTGATAGCAATCCTGAGCCCCCTGAAAGGGGATAGACGAAGTATCAGTGCCCCACAAAATAGAACAAATATGGATAATCTTGCAGGAATGAAATTAAGTATATCATCAAGCCTTGCCCCTGCCATTCCCAGAGAAAGATACTTTTCATTTTTGTAACCTATCATGGAATCAATGGTGCTTGCCACTTTAAAGAAGATTACAGATATTATGCCTGCCATTGAAGGCTCTAAATTAAATAATGGAGCA
>JALVMZ010000290.1 GCA_027032655.1 Desulfobacteraceae bacterium | reverse complement strand
TTACTATTTCAGGAAACTCCACATATGCCTTTGTAGTTATTTCTCCCGCAATTATTGCCATACCTGTGGTAACAAGGGTTTCACAGGCAACACGAGCATTTTTGTCCTGCTCTATTATCTTGTCCAGGATATGATCAGATATCTGATCAGCAATCTTATCAGGATGCCCTTCTGTTACTGACTCTGATGTGAAAAGAAAATTATCCATTTTATTCACCCCTTTTCTCTTTTTTTGTAATAATTCGATTGTCAATCAATCTTGCAGACCCAACCCGGACTGCCAGGGCAACCAGTGCCCTATCTGAAATAGATTCAAGCTCATCAAGGGTATCAGGGTCACACACACTTACATAGTCTATCTCTGTATAAGGATACTCTCTAATTAACTCTTCTATTCTCTCTTTTATCATCATGGGATTATCTTCCCCTGTATCCAGAAGATTCTGGGCCAGCTCTAATGACTTCACAAGACAAAGGGCTGATTCTCTTTCCTCTTTTCCCAGGTATGTATTCCTGGAACTCATTGCAAGACCATCCGGCTCTCTTACCGTGGGAACTCCAATTATCTTTATGTCCATATTGAGGTCCATTACCATTCTGCTTATTACGGTTAATTGTTGATAGTCCTTTTGGCCAAATATGGCAACATGAGGCTTTACAATATTAAACAGTTTTGAAACAACAGTGGTCACTCCATCAAAGTGTCCTGGTCTGGAAAGGCCACAGAGATGTTGAGTAAGATCCCTTACAGCTACCTTTGTCTGAAATCCCTCTGGATACATCTCATCAACAGATGGCATAAACACTATATCCACTCCCACTTCCTTTGCCTTTTGAAGATCTCCTTCCATATCCCTTGGATATCTTTCAAAATCTTCTGAGGGTCCAAACTGAATGGGATTTACAAAGATACTTATCACCAATTTAGAACCTGCTTTTCGGCCCACCCTCATCAACTCAAGGTGTCCCTCATGAAAAAACCCCATGGTTGGGACAAAGGCAATGGTTTCCCCTGAGAGCCTTAACTTTTCTGCCCTTTCCTGCATCTCCTTTATCTTTTCAATTACTTCCATAAGCGTCCTGGAGAAAGTAGAAATTATAAGAGTTTTATAAATTAATCAAGAATAAAAAATAAAATACTTTGACATTAATCTTACAATCCTTTAAATTGCAATTATTAAAACTTTGTAAAAGATTTAGCTGTTAATATAAGGAGCCAGCATAATTATATCAGGTATCAACTAAACTATATACTCTCTAATTACTACTCCAACAAAATGCTGCACCTAACAGCTAATCCACTTAATATATTAATGCAAAAACCCGGTAATTAGACCTGAAATCGGCTTTGATAAAATATAGAAGAGGATCCGAAAAAGAGGAATAATTTTTCGGAGCTGAAAAGTGTGTAAAATGATGATGTCCAGGAAATTGCTTCAGCAATTAATAAA
>JALVMZ010000289.1 GCA_027032655.1 Desulfobacteraceae bacterium | reverse complement strand
GCGATTAATCAAGGCAGTGTTTACAGGATATTTTTCAAACCATGGGACGATGATGTGCTGATGCTGGAGGTTGAAAATGCTATTAAACAGTGTGACCTTGTAAGATCGAATAGGAGTCTCACAGAGAAGATAATTGAGCAGAATGAGATACTTAAAAGGTTAAATGATGAGCTTGAACTGCAGGTAAAGGAAAGAACAAGAGAGCTTGAGATCTATATTAAGGGACTTGAGATATCCCGGAAGATACTTGAGAATATCCCTGTCCCTGTGATGGGAATTAGCAGGGATGGATGCCTGGTATACATTAACTCATCCGCATCTAATATTTTTGGAAACATTCGAGTTGGAAAAGAGTTGAGATACTGTTTTGAAAAAGGGATAGTTGATAGCCTCATGAAGGCCATTAAAGAGCAAATGGAATATTCCATTGATATAAACATGGACTCTCAAAGGTATAAGGCACATGTATCTCCCCTCTCATGCCACTCAAGTGATGGAGGGGGAATAATCCTTACCCTGATTCCTTATGAGTGATCAGTAGTAATACCAGATGGTTTTATATAGAGATATATCCTCTCCATCTGCCTTAAGACGCTTGAGATATCCATATATGGGCGTGTCAGTATAAATATAAGTATTTACGAGGGATATGTTCTTTTCCCATGGGTGGAACTCATACATTCTTCTTCCATCAGGCAGAATTGTTATTACATCCCTGTGCTGTAATGCCTGAAGATAATTTTTCCCCAGTCGTGGTATATTAAACACGATCTTGTCTGTTCTTGCCATGCCCGGCAGGAGTCTTGCCTCTTCCTTTTGTTCCTGCATGAGTCTGGGTATGGGGACCCTGTATTCTTCGGTTTCCTCTTTGCCTTTTGTGTTAAATGTATAATAAGGTGTTACTCCTATCAGTCGCAGATTGTGACGAAGTGCGGATGCTTCAAATCGCCTTGAATTATAATAGGTAAATACCATCTGATTGTAGACATCTATTCCGTATCTTTTAAATTTCTGAACTGCAGACATGGACTGGGGCGTTATCTCATATGGATGTTCAAAATGGGTAACTATTACTATCTCCCTTTTCCCTGGTTTATGGAACCTGTTGATCTTTCGTGCAAGATCATCCGTTATCCTCTGGGGGAGGGTGACAGGGGTTCTTGTGCCTATCCTTATTCTTTCAATATGCTCTATTTTTGAAACCTTATTGAGTATGGATTCAATTTTGGAGTCATTCATCAAGAAAGGATCCCCCCCTGTTATCAACACCTCATTAATTTCGGGCCTTTCCTTTAACCATTTTATTGATTTATCTATCTTATATGATGATGAAATAAATTTATGTTCTGAATATAAATCCTTTATCTCCCAGTTCCTCTGGCAATATACGCATATCTGAGGGCATGTAAGCACAGGCTTTATGATAATAATCATAGGATATCGCCTTGTTATTCCCTCTATCGGCATTGTGTCCCTTTCCATCATAAAATCCAGAGATGATATTGAATCGTCATTCATAAGCCTCTTCATCTTTTTAACATAATTCATTGATGGGATCACCTGTGCTCGAATTGCCCTGTCACGGCCATTATGGGGATGATAGTCCATTAAGGATAGGTAGTATGGGGTGATTCCAAATGGAATTCGATTTTCTCTTGCAAGTTTTACTGCGGTATATTCATCAGGGGATAGTTTTATTAGAGAGGATAGGACCTTTTCATCTTTTATCGTGTTTCTGACATGCCACCGCCAGTCCTCCCATTCAAGTTCAGTTGCACCAAAAAATTTTAATATTCTTCTTTTGTTTAGACTTCGCTTTCGTATTACCGAGCTTTCAAGTCCTGATGTATAACGATTAAGAAATCTCTTAACATTCCTTCCCATTCTGGAAAGATCCGCTGATCTCAGTCTTGCTGCCTTTACGCCCTCATATTTTAAAAATGCAGGGGGTCTGTCAGGATATATATTTGATTTTCCCATGATACCTTTTAAAAGATGTTCCAGTTCAGCAAAGAATCCAGGATGAGGCTTTTCTATACCTCCTGGATTATTGGTGTGGAGAAGTTCATTTATATATTCAATAAGGCTGAATCCTGCAATTCGTTCACTCCTCTTTGATATAATATTTTTAAAGGTATTTATTGAATCTCTGGCCTGAACCCATTCAAGGGAAGGTATGGTGGGATCATCATCAAATGTTGCAAAAAGCATTGTTGATAGGAAATTCCTTATCTTTTCCCTTTTTTCTTCGATGGATCCTTTTGAAAGGAATATTGATTTTAATTCGGGAGAGATATCAAGAATATGAATCAACCTTTTTTTGATATTCTGTAGGCCTGTCATATATCCTGTATCTCCTTGAGGAATTAGAAAATGTGCGGTGTTTATATGAAATATTTCACTTGATGTCAAATATTCCAGGAAATTGGTGGGATTTAAATGAAAAGATAATGGGTCTAAGCAATAAATAATATATTATTATTGTAAAAATCGCTCTATTTTTGCTTTCTTTTTTAAATCATTGATATAATTGGCTAATCTTTTTTCGAGTTTCTTTTTCATAAGATAATTTTCTATTCTTTCCTTTACATCTTCAAAGGGAATTATAGATGGTGGTTTCCTATCAGTTACTTTAATGATATGAAATCCAAATCTTGTCTCCACAATATCGCTAACCTGTCCTTTTTTAAGGGAAAAAGCGGTATCTTCAAAGGGTTTTACAACCTGTCCCCTTTGAATGTATCCTATATCCCCACCTTTATCTTTGCTGGGACCTTCTGAGTATTTTCTGGCAAGGGCGCTGAAATCTTCTCCTTTCTTAATCCGGTCTTTTATCTTTTCAATCTTCTCCTTTGCCTTTTTTTTACCCTTTTCCCCTTTGGAAGGATCCACCATAACAAGGATGTGACTCACCCTTACCTGTTCAGGAGTTTTGAAAAGATCAGGATGTTCTTTATAGAAATTTTTAGTTTCACTTTCACTTATTTTATTCCCTTTCATCAGCTCCTGACCAATAAGTTTTTTAATGGCCAATCTTCTCCGTATTTGGTCTTTAACCTTCTCTTCAGTAAGTTCCAGCTTTTTCAGTTCCTTTTGAAAGGCTGACTCATCAGGAAATTGTCTTTTCATGTTGTCATATGACTCATTGACTTCTTTTTCATCCACTTTTATCCCTTTTTTCTGGCTCTCCTGATAGAGTAGTTCTAAATTAATAAGTGTTTCAAGGGCGGTCTTTTTAAATTGATCAAGTTGTGACGAATTAATCATTCCTCCCTGTGAGGCTATCTTATTATATATACGCATCATCTCTCTCAATAGAGCATCTTTTGATATAAACACTCCATTTACTATTGCTACCTTATCCGGCATTAGTGAGGGCTTTTTATCTCCAGCCAGGAGTGGAGAGGAGATTATCAGTATCAATGAGACAGTGATAGGGATTATTCCGCTCAGGACCTTTTTGTAGAAAGATACGTATATATTTTTATTATCCATTAGATATAACTCCTGGTTTAATATATTTTGAAGCGGGATTCATAACCCCGCTTCAATACCCAATTTTAAATGATTTTTCTATTAAGTGCTATATAAAAATGTTATACTAATACTTCCTCCATCCATAATTGTTATTATGTCTGTCTCTTCTTCCTTCTCTTCTGGGTCTTGCCTTGCTAACCCTCAGGGTTCTGCCTTTTAACTCCGAGCCATTCAGCCCTTCAATTGCTGCAAGGGCTTCGCTTTCTATCGGCATCTCAACAAAGCCAAATCCCCTTGACCTTCCGGAATATATATCTTTAATAATCTTTGCTGATTCAACTTCTCCGTATGCCCGAAATGCATTCTGAAGTTCCTCTTCTGTTAATTCATATGACAGATTCCCCACATAAATATTCATTATTTTTCCCTCCTAAAATTATTGTATATAATCTATTGCTTCTCTGTTCTTAATGAACAATTTCCATCAATTCTATATCAAAGAATAGCTTACAGCCTGCAAGGGGATGATTGGCATCCAGTGTTACTGTCTCATCATCCATATCAGTAATGGTTACGACTATTACTCTTCCATCGGGCTGTTTGATCTGCATTCTCTGGCCGAGTTTGGGAACAATATATTCAGGGAATTCAGATCTCATCACCTTCACAATCAATTCCTCATGTTTGGGGCCAAAGCCCTCTTCCGGCGAGATCTCGATGGTCTTTGATTCACCAACGCTCATCCCGATTACACCGTTTTCAATCCCTGGAAGAAGTGTTCCACTTCCCACCACGAATTCAATGGGCTGGCGATCCCTTGATGAATCAAATACTTCTCCATTTTCAAGTTTTCCTGTATAATGCACCTTTACGGTGTCACCATTTTTTACCTGGTCCATAAAAACCTCCTGATTTTTTTGTTCTGGTTAATAAATATGTTAAAATAAATATCCATTATCTTAAAATAAAGCCATCAAATGAGCTATTTCCCTAATTTTGCGAAGATATGCTGAAGATTGCTGGAGATGTAAATGAGGTTCATCCCTGGGAGGGTAAATAATAGAACAATAACAAAAACACAGATTAAAATATTTAAAATATCAGTATTTTCAGCCAGCTATCATACCAACGCTGTGATAAAAGAATTACAAAGAACAAAATCTTTAAACTTTATAGCATTTTAAAATTAAAATAGCAACTATAAAAATAAAAAAATTTTTTTTTAATAAAAAATATGATAATATTTTAAAAATTTTAAAAATGATGGG
>JALVMZ010000288.1 GCA_027032655.1 Desulfobacteraceae bacterium | reverse complement strand
CTTGACAGAAGTATTATAGGATGTCCCGGCTTTGGAGAAATTGGATGGAAAAAAATGAAAAAAACATTCTCACAGTAACCTGTTTTGGACACTTTATGAGCCATTTCAATATGCTGATGTTTCCTGCCCTTGTCCTGCCGCTTACTCATATCTACCAGATAAGGATGGAAGATGTAATAGCCCTTTCATTCTGGATGTATCTTCTGTTTGGATTAACCGCCCTCCCCTGGGGACTTTTAACTGATAGATTTGGAGCAAAGTCTTTACTTTTAATCTTTTACCTTGGGGCAGGGATATGTGGAATCCTGGCATATCTCTTTATAGATTCTCCTGCCATATTTTCAATATGTCTGGCTGGCATCGGACTCTTCTCAGGTATATATCATCCTGCGGGACTTGGCCTGATATCCAAGGGGATAAAAAGGATAAGCATTGGCATGGGATATAATGGAATGGCAGGAAATGCAGGTCTTGCAACTGCCCCTTTCCTCACAGGAATAATGAATTACCTGTGGGGACCAAAACATGCTTATTTAATGCTGGGAATAATGAACCTGGCAGGTGCCCTTTTAATGCTCCTTTTATCCATTGATGAACTGCCCATTGAGAGGCCAAAGACCCAGGATAAATCAAAGGACCTCCTTACAGGATTCTTAATATTATGTATCAGCATGATGCTCGGAGGTGTGGCCTACAGGGGGGCCACAGTAATCCTGCCCTCCTATTTTGAACTGAAAAGTGGTGGGTTTTTTGCAGTGCTTAATCAATTGAGCTTTATTCCCCTATCAAAGAATGTATCAGCCACACTGGTTACATCATTTGTCTTTGTGGTGGGGATTATGGGGCAATATTTAGGAGGGAGATTTGCGGATAGATACGACCCGGGGATCGGTTATTTAGTTTTTCATTTTCTGGCGCTTCCTTTCTGTATCTTGATGGCATTTACAACTGATATCCCTCTTATTCTATTTACAATGTTCTATATGCTTTTTCTTCTGGGCATGCAACCCATTGAAAACACGCTTGTTGCAAGGCTTACACCCCAGAGGTTAAGACACAGTGGGTATGGAATAAAATTTATACTCACATTTGGTGTTGGATCACTCTCTGTCCATATAGTAAGATTTGTCAAAATGAATTATTCACTCAGTGCAGTCTTTATATTTATGAGTATGGTATCTGCCGTGATTGTGATTACAATTTCAGTCCTTATTTATAAGACCAGGAAAATTAATCTAAACAGATAAAATCCAGAATAAGGAGGAGAAACATGATCGCTCAGATATCCGTCTTCCCTGTGGGTGAGGGGACGAGTTTGAGCAGATTCGTCAAAAAGGGTGTGGAGGTTATTAAAAACTCAGGTTATACCTATGAAATAGGCGCAATGGGAACAACTGTTGAGATTCCTGACCTTGATAGCCTCTTTAACCTGATAAAAAAGATACATCAGGCCCAT
>JALVMZ010000287.1 GCA_027032655.1 Desulfobacteraceae bacterium | reverse complement strand
TCCCATCACTCACTTTAAAAATCTATGGAAAGCTGATAACACTTTATGCGGACAGGATAACCATAAATGCACTTAAAGATGAACATGAAGCAGACAAAATACTCCAATGGCTTAAAAGAGAGATTAATGAGGCATGGGAGAAAAGAGATCAGATTAAACCAAGATATGAAGGAGCACCAAAGCCAAAGATTATTGAGATATTGAAACGGCTTCCCAGGACAAACTGTAAGGAATGCGGATATTCCACCTGTATGGTATTTGCAACCAAGGTGGCAGAAGGTGCAAAATGTGCTGATGATTGCCCATGTCTGGATGACCAGGCAAAGACCTCTCTGAATGATTATATGTCTCAGTTCAATCTGGACATATAAATTAATAATTTTGGCGTCCCTTCCGTTTATTTGATAATTATATTGGCCATCGGGTAATCTGCCTCATATGCCTTGATAACACCACACAGGTATCTTCGATTGACCAGAGACTATTTCCTATGATAATAGTCAACATTTTAAGGGAAATTGATGGATATTTATGTGGCCAGACAGCCCATCCTGGATTCCAAAAGGAGACTCTATGGATATGAACTCCTCTTCAGGACAGGTCTGTCCAATTATTTCCCTGATGATATGAATGGAGATGAGGCAACCACCAGGCTCCTTTCAAATACATTTTTTGCAATGGGGTTGAATAAGGTCTCAGGCTCTGCCCATGCATTTATAAACTTTACAGAGGAGTTACTGCTCAGAAAGATACCCCTGCTTTTTCCAAAAGAGAGGGTTATAATTGAGGTGCTTGAAAATGTGGAACCCGAGCCAGAGTTAATAGATTCATGCACTGAGATGGTAAAAAAGGGATACAGGATAGCACTTGATGACTTCTTTTTCAGGGAAGAGCTACTGCCCCTTATTTCCATATCTTCTATAATCAAATTTGATCTCAGAGAGACTTCTATGGAAGAGATTCAGGAAGTAAAGGACAAACTAAGAGGAAGGAGCATACAGTTGCTTGCCGAGAAGGTGGAGACATACGAGGAGTTCAGGGCCGCGGTTAATGAGGGTTTTAGTCTTTTTCAGGGTTATTTTTTTAGTAAACCTGAGATTCTTGAAGCAAAAGATATACCACAGACAAATCTGAGACTGCTTGAGATGATGGCTGAGGCAAATAAAAGGGATGTGGACTTTTCCAGGCTGGAGAAGATTATTCGTGGTGATGTCTCAATATCTTACAGGTTGCTTAGACTTGTAAATTCTGTATTTTTCAGGCGCTTAACTGAGATAAATTCCATCAAGCAGGCACTTGTGCTGATAGGAGAGGAGGGTATCAGGAGATTCCTGTCCATAGTAGCAATGTCAGGATTAAAAGGTGAAAAACCCCTTGAGCTGATAATGTTATCAGTTGTAAGGGCAAGATTCTGTGAGCTTGTGGGGAATGCCTCCCGTAAGGAGGTTGATTCATCAT
>JALVMZ010000286.1 GCA_027032655.1 Desulfobacteraceae bacterium | reverse complement strand
GTCTTAATTACTTTTATAGGAAAACCATTTTCCAGAGCCCTTAACTGTTCCAGCTTTTCAGCTCTCTCTAAATATCCAATGGGTAAGGTAGTATATTTACGGAGAAATTCCATCCTGTAAGCATAAAAACCCAGATGTTTATAATATACTGCAGGGATGCTATTATCCCTTAAATAAGGTATTGGTGACCTGGAGAAAAAAATGGCAAAATTTCTATTGTCTATTACCACCTTCACATGATTGGGATCCAGGATATCAGAGTCATTTTCTAAACTGCACATCAATGTTGCCATCATTATATCCTGATCAGAGCGAAAAGGAGCTATCAATTGATCCAGCATAATCGGTTCAAACACAGGTTGGTCTCCCTGAATATTGACTATGAGGTCTTCATCTCTTGCACCCAATATCTCTGCTGCTTCGGCCACCCTATCTGTTCCAGTCAGATGCTCACGGGAGGTCATGATGGCCTTCCCTCCAAATTTCTCCACTGCCCTGTAAATCCGCTCATCATCAGTTGCTACATATACATCCGAAAGTGATGAACACTTAAGAGCCCTCTCATAAACATATTGTATCATGGGCCTGTTCATTATCATTGTAAGGGGTTTTCCGGGAAATCTCTCTGAGCCATAGCGAGATGGTATAATTGCCAATATCTTCATGAAAATCTCCCTTTAAATAACTGGTTCATCTCCTATTTATTTGAGTATTGAAATAAATTTTATAAAGGCTATCCGGGTCTTTGTTTCCGCTGGAGAAGCCTCCCATCCCGCCATTCGCTACAACAAAGACCAGGACAGCACATCAGGTGGATGGTATCTTCCTTGAGCGGCTTTATTTTTTTCTGATACATGGATGTAAATCAGAAAAAAATCAGCAGTGAGCGAAGCCATGGATGGCGGAGCGAACGGAAGCGAAAGGACGATACCATCCGCCTGATTTCTTCTATATATTCCATTATAATCCTATCCAACCATAATGATAATAATATCCATCTGTTAATGATATTTTCTATCAACTAATTTAGAAAAGAGTCAAATAACTTAATCTTCATAATAGCTGGCACAGGTATTATCCGACTCCCACACAGATACCTTTGTGACCATGACCTTTGAATCCGCAATCTTCTGCTTCAGTGCATTAAAAATATAATTGGCAATATTCTCAGACGATGGATTTGTCCCCTTAAACTGGGGCAAGTCATTCAGATATTTATGGTCAAGTTCTGAGAGAATTCCATTTAGATATCTCTTCACAATTTGAAAATCAATCAGCATCCCCTGTGAATCCAGATCTTTACCATTAATAAATACCTCCACCTTCCAGTTATGACCATGTAATTCTTCACATTTACCCCCGATCTCTTTTAATTGATGAGCTCCTGAGAAATTTGATACCACCTTCACTTCATACATATTATCTCTCCTGAATAACATTCAATTACTGAGGTTTCCCACACTCAGTGCATCTACCATTTACAACTATACCAGTGCAGGTGCCATCAGAGCAAAGCACCCTGTTTTCAAAATCAATATCCTCCTCAGATTCTAAATCAGACGACCTATCAATCTTTGCCCCACAGAACATGCAATATGTGCCCATCTCCAGGGTCATACTGCCGCAAGAGAGGCATTTTACCGTAGAGAGCTCCTCACCACACTTTGGACATCTTATCATTACCTTCCCCTTTAAACCAGATCATACAGGGGGAGATATCTCAAGATTCCCCCTGTGCAAAAGTTTAAATTAACTCTTCTTGGATGTAACCGTCTGAAAAGAGGTTATCAACTGCTTCACTCTGGTGCTTTTACATTTTGGACACCTGAAATTCCCTTTCTCATACTCTGCCAATGAGATTGTAAGGCTAAATTTCTTATTACACTTTTCACATCTGAATTCATACACTGGCATCATACACCTCCTTTGTGTAAGTTTTACCAGCACTTAGATATTATCTCATTTTCATATTTTGTCAATTGAACTCTTTTATCATCACCACTACTCCAGATCTCCCCGTCTTTCCCTCACCCCTGTATGAATAAAAAAGATCAGTCCTGCATCTGGTGCATATACCTGAGATCAGAATATTCTCCCTTTTCACTCCTGCCCTCTCCAGTTGCCATTTGCTTAATTCCCATAGATTAAAATGATTCTCACCTGTTCTGAACATAAGGAACTCTTCAGGGAATATATCCTTCCAGTCAATAAACTCAGCACAACAGGGCCCAAGGGAAGGACCAATCCCTGCCAATATATCCTCAGGATTTGACCCAAATTCTGCTCGCATCTTGCTTATTGTTTCATCGATAATATTAATAACACTTCCTCTCCAGCCACAATGGATATTTGATATCACATTTTTAACCGTGTCATAGAGGAGAATACCCTGACAATCAGCGTGTCTTGTAAGCAGTGCCACTCCTTTTAAATCAGTTATTAATGCATCTGCCCTTCCACATTGATAAATCGAAGATTCTGGCATACTCTTAATTACCTTCACCCTTTTTCCATGAACCTGCTCTGGAAATACAAGCGCCCTTGACGAGATGGAATCCCTTACAATACTGAGATTCTCTTTTACATAATGGGGATTATCCCCGGACTTACTGTCAAGGTTAAGGCTATTAAATGGAGGGGGGCTTACACCACCATGCCTTGTAAGGATACCGTGAAATAGATTCTTGTGTTTTATTAGATGAGGAAATTCATATATAATGAGTTGAGCATTTCCGGAATATAGCTTCCTTTGCTTCATGCGATATAAATATAAATAGCCCTGGTCGTGCACCCCCCTTCGTCCTGTGCCATGAACTCCTCAGGTATCCTGCCGGTGGAATAGACTTACTCATGACACAGACTGCCTTACTTACCGCTGCTTCCTTCCGGACCTGACGGGGTTCGTAAGCGTCTGTTACATGAGGTCCATTCCTCCAACACAGGACCCTGCGGAAAACGCCCATAGCACAGTCCTCATGGAGGGCTCTCAACCCCGCTAAGCGGATCTCGGGTTCAGGGCACCGCTACCTCCCCGTCTAAGCACAACCAGGGCAAGCCTGATGAATCTAAGGATCAATATATATCCACTCTCTCTTTTAATTCCTTGCCCACTTTGAAAAATGGGAGCCTCTTCTCTGCCACATGGATAATCTCACCCGTCTTTGGATTCCTCCCCTGATAGCTCCCATAATGTTTTACCTTAAAACTCCCAAACCCCCTTATCTCAATCCGTTCACCTCTTACCAGGGCGTCTTCCATATCCCCGAACACAATATTTACCACTTCCTCTGCCTTTTTCAGAGACAGGTTCTCCGCCTTGGCAAGGGCTTCAATTAATTGAGACTTGTTCATCTGCACCTCTCTTCCGGAATATATAAAATAATTATACCCCTTAATACCCCAAACCGCATAAATTTTCATTTAAAAAATCAACTTCTTCTTTTAAAAAATCCATGGGATTTAGTCAAGATGCAAAATTTCTTCCCTCCTATATTTGCTTGATATTTTTTTACCTATGATATAGATGAGCTAAGACAAGCAAATTTTATGCTTTTATAATCTTAATCGTTGATGCAAAGGAGAATTTGTTGATGAAAAAGCTTACCCGAGCATCAATTGAAGGAATAAAGCCATATATTCCGGGTAAACCCATGGAAGAGCTCCAGCGGGAAATGGGAATAGCGGAGGTTGTAAAGCTGGCCTCCAATGAAAACCCTTTGGGGCCATCTCCCCTTGCCTTAAATGCCATTATGGAAAACATAGAAAAGATAAATCGGTATCCTGATGGAAGAGGATATAATCTCAAGAGGAAATTGGGACAGAGACTTAATCTTAAAGAGGAAGAAATCATTCTTGGTAACGGCTCAAATGAACTTATTGAGCTGGCATTCAGGACATTTCTCATGCCTGATGAGGAGTTAATACAGCCCTATCCCACATTTCAGGTCTATGAAAAGATAGCAAGAACAACAGGAGCAGATGTTATATCAGTTCCTTTGAAAGATTTCAGGTGTGATCTTCATGCAATAAAGGAAGCCATTAATAAAAACACAAAGATTATTATAATCAATAATCCAAATAATCCCACTGGAACTGCCATAAAAAAAGGTGAGATGATGGATTTTCTGGGAGTAGTTCCCGATGATATTATTGTGCTCATTGATGAGGCATATATAGAATTTGCAACAGACCAGGATATTGCCAGAGGAGAGGAGCTCCTATCAGTTCATCCTCTAATATTTATCATAAGGACATTTTCCAAACTCTATGGGCTCGCTGGCCTGAGAATTGGATATGGATTTGGGAATAGAACACTCATTGATTTAATGAACAGGGTAAGACAACCATTTAATACAAATATGCTTGCACAGATTGGGGCCGCACATGCACTTGATGACCATGAATTCGTAAAAAAGAGTCTTGACCTTATCCAAGAGGGATTAAATTTTCTCTATAAAGAACTGGATAGACTTGGACTTGAATATATTTCAACCCAGACCAATTTTATTCTAATAAAGACGCCAAAACCTGCAGAATCCCTTTTCAAGGATATGTTAAAACAGGGGGTTATAATCAGATCAATGGAATCCTTTGGTATGTCTTACCATATCAGGGTAAATGTAGGTCTGCCCCATGAAAATGAAAGATTTATCAAAGCACTGGAAAAAACATTATATTCATAGGAGCCGTTATGGGAAAAATCATCACAATAGATGGCCCGGCAGGTTCAGGCAAGAGCACCATAGGGAAGAGACTTGCAAAGAAATT
>JALVMZ010000285.1 GCA_027032655.1 Desulfobacteraceae bacterium | reverse complement strand
GTAACAAGTGCGGTCTCTGTTACAAGAGATGCCCATTTAATGCCATTAAGACTGATAGTGAGAAATACCCCCATGTGATTGAGGCACTGTGTAAAGGGTGCGGATTGTGTGCAGCGGATTGTCCCAAGTATTGTATAAGCATTGTTCATTTTTCTGAAGAGCAGATTATGGCACAGATTGAATCTGCACTTGAAAGAGAACCTGAGAAAAAGATTATTGGATTTGTCTGCCACTGGTGTGCCCTGGGAGGCGTGGATATGGCAGGTGTTAGCAGACTCCAGTATCCTACTAATTCAAGGCTAATAAGGGTGATGTGTTCTGCAAGGGTGTCTCTTCGAATGATAGAGAAGGCATTTGAGCTTGGGGCAGGAGGAGTCCTTGTTGCAGGATGTGAATTTCCCACCTGTCATTATATAGAGGGAAATTATGCAGCAGAGAAGAGGCTCAAAAGGGCAAAGACAATGCTCAGGAAGAGGGGATATGACCCTGATAGATTATGGCACCTATGGTGCTCTGCTGCAGATGGACCAAAGTTTGCCAGCAAGATGAAGGAGATGTCAGAAAAACTGGGACTCAAATAATCAACAGGAGAAGAGCGTGGATTTAAGCAAGAAAACTGAACCTGAAATAAAGGAGACCCTGAAGGATCTTTTAAAGGATGATTTCTTAAATAGATTATACGCATGTTTTGAATGTGGTCAGTGCGTATCTGTGTGTCCTGCTTCCAGGGTAAACAGCACATTCAGGCCAAGAAAGATAATGCATATGCTTCTTTTTGGGCTGGTGCAGGAACTGATAAATGATACTTCCATATGGCTCTGCACAAACTGTTATAACTGTGAAGAGGTCTGTCCACAGGGAATAAAGGTCTCAGAGATTATAACTTCATTAAAAAATATGGCATATAGAGAAGGAAATTTCCCTTCTGATATGAAAAAACAACTGGATGCAATAAAGAGTTCTGGTATGGTTTATATACTTGATGATTTCGACATGAAAAAAAGGCAGAAGTCAGGGCTTCCGCCTCTATCACAGGGTATAGATGACGCAGTTAAGCTACTGGAGAGTGTGAAATGAAGTTCGCCCTTTTTCTTGGTTGCACAATACCTGCCAGGTGCAGAAATTATGAGCTCTCAGCAAGAAAGGTAGCGGATCGGCTTGGTATAGAGTTTGTAACAATAAATGAGTTTTCATGCTGTGGGTATCCTTTAAAGTCAATGGACAGATTGTCTGCATATCTTCTTTCAGCAAGGAATCTTGCAATAGCTGAGGAACAGAATCTTGATATTGTAACCCTTTGTAGTTCATGCACATCCATGCTTCAGGACACATTGCACCACGCCAGAGATTCATCCGAATTTCTTCAGGACATGAACAGATACCTTAAAACCACAGGTCATGAATTAAAAGGGGGGCTCAGGGTAAAACACTTTGCCCGGATGCTCATTGAGGATGTGGGGATCGAA
>JALVMZ010000284.1 GCA_027032655.1 Desulfobacteraceae bacterium | reverse complement strand
AAAAGGGATGATATGACGGGGTTTGGATTTGGTGGGAACAAGGCAAGAAAACTGGAATTTTTAATTGGTGATGCAATAAAAAAGGGATGTGATACGGTGGTTACATGCGGTGGAATTCAATCAAACTTTTGCAGGCTCACAGCAGGAATATGCTCAATTTATGGTATATCGGTTCATCTTGTGCTGGGAGGAAAGATTCCTGAGCATATAGGAGGAAATCTATTACTCGATAAGATACTGGGCGCAGATATTCATTTTGTAGAATCTGATGAATGGGAAGAATGGGAAAAGCAGGCAGACAGGATATCAGATGAATTAAGCGCAGATGGTAAAAAGGTTTACAGGATACCTATTGGAGGCTCTATTCCTCTTGGTGCTGCAGGGTATATGATGGTCTTTGACGAGATTATGAAGGACCAGGAACGACTCGGGATTAAATTTGACCACATTGTGCATGCAACCAGCTCTGGAGGAACTCAGGCAGGATTAATTCTCGGAAAGCTAATATCAGGATGGAAGGGAGATATTATCGGAATCTCTGTTGCAATGGATTCACAGAGACTAAGAACAATCATAAAGAGACTGATTGATGATACATTAGAGCTTTTAGGAATTGATATGGAGATCCCTGATAGTTCTATTATTGTGAAAGATGATTTTATTGGTGATGGTTATGCTTTATTTACCAGAGGTGCTGAAAGGGCAATTCAGAAATTTTCAAGAGAAGAGGGTATCTTCCTTGATAGGGTTTATACAGGAAAAGCAGGGGATGCCCTTTTAAGTTTACTTGAGGAAGGTAGATTTACTGGAGAAAACATCCTATTCCTCCATACAGGTGGACAGATAGAACTATTTTCATAACTTTTGAATATAATTTACATTACATTATTGATATTTTGATTTTGGAATATGTTATTGACATTTCATTGTTTGTTAATTTAATCTCCATATATAGGAGAGGATTTGAATGATAGATACCTTTGGCATATATAATGAGCTGAGAGAGAGCTTTGGCGATGAGCCTGCAAAAAAGATGACCAGGGTGATCCAGAGGATATATGAGGAACTGAGTCAATCTGTTAGAAGGGAAGACTTTAATGAACTAAAGGCGGTAGTAAAGGAACTGGCAGAGGCACAGAAAAGGACTGAGGCACGTGTTGAGGAGCTGACTGAAGCGCAGAAGAGGACTGAGGCACGTGTGGAAGAGCTGACTGAGGTGCAAAAAAAGACTGAGGCAAGGTTGGGAGAACTGGCTGAGGCACATAAGCAGGCTGAGGGGAGACTCAGTAAGCTTGAAAATAGTGTATCTGAACTGATAGAATCACACAAGCAGGCTGAAGAGAGACTCAGTAAGCTTGAAAATAGTGTATCTGAACTGATAGAAGCACATAAGCAGGCTGAAGAGAGACTTACCAGACTTGAAAATAGTGTATCTGAACTGATAGAGGCACAGAATAGAACTGAGGCACGAATGGAAGAACTGGCTGAGGCTCAAAGAAAGACCGAGATAAGACTTGAAAAATTGATTGGTGAACATAAAAAGACCAGGGAACAGCTTGGAGGACTTGCTCATACGGTAGGATATCGCCTTGAAGATGAAGCAATATGGGCATTGCCCAAACTCCTAAAAAGGGATTTTGGAATAACAGTAAAAGGTGAACTCAAAAGAGGATATCTTGAAATAACTCCTAATAGATACATTGAAGTAAATATCTGGGGAGAGGGAAAGAGAAATGGCACACATATAGGGATTCTTGGTGAGGCAAAGACACAATTGAAAAACAAAGATATAGTATCATTTCAAAAGACCATATCAAAAGTAAGTGAAATCAGTGGAAAAGAGATATTTCCTGTATTGATAACCTATCAAACATCTCCTAAGGTTCAACAAAAAGCAAAGAAGGAAGGGATAAAGATATATTTCTCATTTGAACTGAAGCCTTGATATCATAATTCCTTAATTTCATCCTGAATTGTTCTCTTCTTATTATAGAGCTCTGAAAACTCTGAGTGACGGAAATAATTATATCAACAGCCTCAGGGTTAAAGATGGACTGAAAATCATTTTTTTAAAGGGCTCATAAAGATTAGACTGTGGTGGGGGTTGTTAGCCCCCACCAAGGAAAGATGTTCGATGTTCTTAGGATGGCCTTATAAATAGAAGCCATGCATGTCCTATGAGAACACTTATAACCATATATGGAAACGCAACTTTCATAAATCCCATAAAGCTCATGTGATAACCCCTAGACTCTGCAATACCTATTGTGACCACATTGGCAGATGCCCCTATTATGGTTCCGTTTCCTCCAAAACAGGCACCAACGGCGAGTGCCCACCACAGGGTATTTTCAGCTCCAGGGATCACAGTGCTGAGGTATGCCACAATGGGAAGCATGGTAGCAGTAAAAGGGATATTATCCACAAATGCAGACATTATTGCTGCAACCCAGAGAATAAGACTGCATGATATAAAAAAGCTTCCCTTTGAAAGCGCTAATATCCAATCAGCAATGAGGGCCAGGAGCCCTGTTGATTCAACAGCCCCCACAATTATGAAAAGAAATATAAAGAACATAAGAGTAGGCCATTCAATATCCTTTTCAATGATCTCAATCATGTTAACCTTCTCAGTTAGTATTGCGATGGTAAACAGAATAGATGCACCCATCAATGCTGCGATACTGACTTCCATATGCCAGTAACCATGGCTCAGGAATAAAAAGATTGCAAATGCAAGTATTCCTAAACCATAGGCAAGCAGAGTAGGGTCAGTAATCCTGTATTTTTCCTTTAATTCTTCAACATACTTGGGAACGTTGTCCACCTTTGCGGATGCATAGCCTTTCCCCCATAAGATCTTTGAGTAAATAAACAGGGCAATCATTGAGAGTCCACAGATAAGTGAAAGCGCTATAACAAAGTCAGTAAATGTAAGACCTGCATATGAACCAATCATGATATTGGGGGGATCTCCAATCAGTGTGGCAGTCCCCCCCACATTGGATGCCAGCACAAGTGGTATGAGTATAATAAGCGGATTTATTGAAAGGGATACAGCTATTTCAATGGCAACTCCTGTTAAAAGGAGCATGGTGGTTACATTGTCAAGAAATGCAGATGTAACTGCAGTAAAGGTCATGAGATATATCATGAGCACAAAGACCTTGCCCCTGGCCAGTTTGTATGCAAAATAAGCACACCACTGAAATACCCCAGTGTGTTTGAGAATCCCAACTATTATCATCATTCCCATAAGGAGGAATATTACATTCATGTCAATGGATGCCATTGCCTTTTCAAATGAGATTATGTGGTAGTCAGGATTGATTGTTCCAATGGTGTAAGAGATAAGCATCATGAGAGACGCACCAACCATCGCAGCAATTGTTCTATGTAGTAACTCAAATGCTATAACCATATACGCAAGAATAAAGACCACTGTGGATATCCAGAACGCTGGACCCAGGACCCTTGGCATTTTGATATCTTCGCTTATATAATAATGATCTCCTCTTTTAGCCAGTTCTCCTCCTTTAAATTCCAGAGTAGTTGTTTTGAAACTGGTCTTTGTGGCCTTTATTTGTATTGTTGCGTTATTTATTTCATCTCTTTTTACCTTAAATCTTGATACATATTTTCCATTATGTGCTGTTTCAATATGATCAACCTCTTCTCCATTTAAAAGAATAGTAACCTCTGCCTCTTCCACGGGTTCTTTATGATTGTCGAGCACTATGCCTGAGATATTTACTGTAACACCATCGGGTATATCCACTGCAGAATGTAAGGATGATCTCCCTCCATGTCCTCCGCAAGAGCCAAGCCCGGTTGTGAAAAGTATGGATGCCAATGCCACTAAAAAATATATAAATATATTTTTAAACTTCATCCCCCGTTTCCTCCTTGAAAGCCTAATTAGCTGAGGCCTCATCATAGATGAGAATTCCTGATTTTTTCTGCAAATATAAGTCAACTTATCTATCAGATAGGATTTCATACTGTCAAGCATTGATAAAGCAATTGATAATAACTTTCAGTTTTTCTAAAATCTACTTATGGAGGAAAAAGTCTTTTACATAAAATCCATCACTGTTCAGAATACCATCATGCTCTTTTCTCTATCAGTGGTAGCCTTCTTCCTGGCATATTTCATATTAAAAAGATATAGAAAAGGGATAATTCTGTTTACAATCTGGATATTTCTGGTTATATGGTTCTTTAACAGCCCCTTTTTTGGATTCAGTCTTGTTGGGGTAAGCAGTAAGGGAATTAGAATAGATTATGGAATACTTTCGTTTAGAAACACCACTCTGCCACTGAATACCCCATGGAAGATAGAATCTCACCTTACTGGTATAAGGAAGAATAGATTATTGTATGATATTTCCATTGGCTCATACAGGAGTATGAGGGTCAGGGCAGGGAAAGGGCTACAAAAACTCAAAGAGATAGGAAACCAGATTGAGATACAGAAGAGACTTATTAAAGAATCCAATTATTCAAAGAAAGAAGGAAAATTATGAAGTATTTTAAGAGAGGATGATTCATAGGTATTAAGTTCAGAAATGAGTAGGAGCGGGAATGAGGAGGAGGTAAGGAATCCCTAGTAATATAAATGAGTTAAAAAGACCGGCCCGGGAGGCTTCTGAGCGGAAACAAAGACCCGGATAGCCTCTGGAGATAAACTTTAGATTTTGGGGCAGCAGACTGCTGCCATTCATATCATGATGCTCATGAAAATCCACCTGATGTTCCACAACTACTCATTGGAGCATGAAGCTCTCCTCCTGAACCACC
>JALVMZ010000283.1 GCA_027032655.1 Desulfobacteraceae bacterium | reverse complement strand
ACTGCTTATTGCTTTCCCGTCCAAGGCAAGATGTTTCCCGAATCCGGGAAGAATCTTACCAGCTTCTTCTACCAGTTCATTGAACATTTCTGTCAGCAATTGCCGCTCTTCCATCAAAGACTTTAAGGTTCGTCACACAAATTTGAAATAAAAAAGTAGTAAAAACATACGCTAACTTCTGATATTATAGTTAGTTACCAGACCTTCTATAAAGGAAGAAAGCGTATGTTGGTAAAAACTATAGCACGAAAGACCTTAGGACTCAAGAATCACAAGATAGATAAAATAAAAGAAACTTCAGAAGGTACAATAGAAATCCATATCAGCCATAAAAAAAGACGGTTATTACCTTGTAAAAATCATGAAGGGAAATACAAAATAGTAGACCAGCTACCGGAAAGGAGGTGGCAGCATGTCTCCCTATGGGGGCGTAAAACCATTATTATTTATTCTCCATGTAGAGTAATGTGTCATGGAAATCTTGTTGTAGAAGATATTCCATGGTCCAGAGGCAAGATCCGAATAACAGCTCCCCTGATTTCTCATATTGGTATTATGGCAGAACTGCTTCCATGGAAACAGGTAGCAGAGCTATTTCATGTTCACTGGAATACTGTAAAGAATGCTGTAAAACAGATAGTTGAATACGGCTTGGAGCATCGTGAAACAGGAAACGTTATCTACTTTGGAATTGATGAAATATCCCGAAAAAAAGGCCAGGTCTATTTGACCAATGTCTACGATTTGAAAGATAAACGACTTCTCTGGTCAGGAGAAGGCCGTGACAAAACCACTATAAATAGATTTTACAATCAGGTTGGTCATAAGGTAAGTCCTTCTGTTACAGCTGTTTGCTGTGATATGTGGCAGCCTTATATTGATAATTTAAAGTTATACTTCCCTGATGCTACAATCGTCTTTGACAAGTTTCATATAGTAAGCCACCTCAATAAAGCAGTGGATGAAGTTCGACGGGAGGAGGCCCGGGAGCTTAAAAGAACAGATCCTGAGATTCTTAAAGGTACCAGATATCTGTGGCTGAAAAATCCCTGGAATCTCACTGACAAACAAAAAGTCCGGCTTTCCACTCTTGAAAAACTGAATCTGAAAATCAACAGGGCTTATCTCCTCAAGGAGAACTTTCAATATGTCTGGGAATATAAATATCCCGGGTGGGCCAGGAAGTTTTTAAAGCATTGGTTCTGGATGGCCACTCACTCAAGACTCAAACCTATTCGTGATTTTGCCTGGATGGTCAGAAGGCACGAAGAGGGAATATTAAACTATTTCAAAATTCCCATTTCCAATGGAATTGTTGAAGGTTTGAATAATAAAGCAAAGGTCATTTCTCATCGTGCCTATGGGTTCAGAACTGTCGAAACTTACAAACTTGCTCTTTATCATTGTATGGGTAAGCTTCCGAGACCCGAATCCAGTTTCAAATTCTTGTGAGGAGCCCAAAAAACTTTAGCATGGACTATCT
>JALVMZ010000282.1 GCA_027032655.1 Desulfobacteraceae bacterium | reverse complement strand
AAGGCAATATTATGGAAGGGAATGTTTGATAAAACCCAGAGGTCCCTGACAGAGAATATACTTGATATGGACCTTTTTGTTAAGGCAGGTGCCAAATGGTTGACAGCGGATAAGCTGGCAAAGATAGGTATTGATTATCTCTTGAAACAATGGCTCAAGAACACCTCTAAAAAATGATTATAATCCCCGCAATAGATATCAAGGATGGAAGATGTGTTAGACTCAGACAGGGATGTATGTCTGATGAGACGATTTACTCTGAGTATCCTGAGAAGATGGCAGAGAGATGGTGCAGTATGGGGGCTCAGCGTTTGCATGTGGTAGATTTGAATGGAGCTGTTGAAGGGAGGCCAGTCAATGAAAATTGCATCAAGAGAATACTGAAATCAGTTGATGTGCCAGTTCAGGTTGGAGGCGGAATAAGGAATCTGGAAACTATTGAAAGATATTTAAACATGGGGGTTTCTCAGGTTATTATCGGCACTTCGGCACTTAAAAGGAGTTTTGTGGAAGATGCATGTAATAGATTTCCAGGTAAGATAATACTTGCCATTGATTCAAGAGATGGGAAAGTAGCCATTGAGGGTTGGACCGCTGAAAGCACTATAATCCCTGTTGAGCTTGCAAGGAGGTATGAAGGGTATAGCATTTTTGCAATAATTTTTACTGACATCTCAAGAGATGGGATGAGTACAGGGCCTAATATAGATGCCACAGAGGAATTCGCAAAGTCAATTAATATTCCAGTTATTGCATCAGGTGGAATTTCCAATATTCACGATGTAATCGCCATTTCAAGGCTTGAAAGATTTGGAGTGATGGGAATGATAACAGGAAGGGCAATTTATTCAGGGAGTCTTAATCTAAAGGATGCCATTGAAAGATTAAACAGAATAAAAACTTGACAAATATTTTTTATTAAATATAATAATAAGTTTAAACTTGGGTAATTTTATGGGTCTTTTAGATAGAATAGAACAGGACTTTAAAACAGCATTAAAGGGCAAGGACACAATAACACTTTCCTGCCTCAGGATGCTCAAAAGCTCATTAAAGAATAAACAGGTGGAACTTGGTCGGGCATTGAAAGATGATGAGATTCAATCTGTTATTGTTTCTATGATAAAGAAAGGAAAGGATGCGATTCAGGAATTCAAAAATGGTGGAAGGGAGGATCTTGCTGCCAAGGAAGATGAGGAAATAAAGGTCCTTTACAGGTATTTACCAGAGCAGTTATCAAGTGATGAGATTGAAGCGATTCTAAAAGAGATAATCGAGGAGGTTTCAGCCAAAGGACCAAGGGATATGGGAAAGGTAATGAAGGTGGCGATGTCGCGGATGGCTGGAAGGGCACAGGGCAGGGAAGTGAGTGAAATTGCAAAAAAACTCCTGAGCTAACCTGCATGAGGGATCATACATTTCGTGTTCTTGAATACTATTCTTTACTGGAGCACCTATCCAGATATGCATCGTGTCCATTGGGAAGAGATA
>JALVMZ010000281.1 GCA_027032655.1 Desulfobacteraceae bacterium | reverse complement strand
ATATTACCCATGAATGAAGCCCTTTCTTTTTCAGGAATTGCCATTGATCTTGGCACATCTTCCGTGGTTCTACGGGTTATTGATCTTGTCAATAAAAGGGTGTTAAGAGAATCAAGTTTTGCAAATCTGCAGAATCAGTCAGGAGCGGATATACTTACAAGGATACATATTGCTTCGGATGAGACCCGCAGGGAGGAGATGAAAAGGCTGCTGGTTGATAGGATAAATAAAGAGATTCACTCCCTTACTGGATCATCAAAAGACAATGGGAATCTTATTTCAGGAATATCAATATCAGGGAATACCACGATGATTCATCTCTTTCTTGGTTTAAATCCATATTATATCTGTAGAGAGCCCTATATACCTGTAGTAAACCAGTGTCAGATTTTAAGGGCAGATGAGGTGGGGTTTGACATTAATCCTCTGGCACCTGTTATGATAATGCCTTCTGTGGGAAGTTATCTCGGGGGTGATATTATATCAGGCATAATTGCCACCGGAATCACAGACAGAGAGGATATATCCCTTCTGGTGGATGTTGGGACAAATGCAGAAGTGGTGGTGGGAAATCGTGACTGGTTAGTGGGATGTGCGGGGGCTGCAGGTCCCGCACTTGAAGGCGGAGTTGCAAGCTCAGGGATGATGGCAGGGGAAGGGGTAATAGACAGAATCAGGATTGATCCGGATACTAAAAGGTTAATATACCATACCATTGGAGATAAAAAACCAATTGGTATATGTGGTTCAGGCCTGATTGATCTGATTGCATGGCTTTTCAGGGCAGGGATGATTGATTATAAGGGAAGATTTGTGCAGTCAAAGTGCGGTGAAAGACTGAAGGAGATAGATGGGATTAAACATTTTGTGCTTGTTCCCGCTCATGAGAGCGCACATGGAAGGGATATAACAATCAATCAGGCTGAGATAGATTCCATTATCCGCTCAAAGGCAGGGATGTTTACCATCCTTAAGACCATTACAGAAATGATTAATATTGAATTTAAAGATATAAAAAATATCTATGTTGGGGGGACATTTGGCTCATTCATTGATCCAAATTCTGCAATTACCATAGGAATGCTCCCTGACCTACCCCGAACGGTTTATAAACCTGTGGGAAATACCTCCCTCATGGGAGCCCAAATAACACTTCTATCCCAAAGCGCACTACAAAAATCATACAGAGTCAGGGATATGATTACCTATGTGGAACTGAATGTGAACCAGCGGTTTATGGAGTTATTTGCATCAGCAAAATTTCTACCCCATGCAGACAGGTCTCTTTTCCCATCAGTAAATATATAAAGTATAGTCCTGTTAAGTTGAAGTAATAACAATAACCTTCGCTTCATTCATAATAGCTTAGAGATATAACTATAAATACCTCCTGGCCTTATTCTGTATAATGTCCCATGCCTTTCTGACATGGCGCTCTTGGGTTGTCCTCTGACCTATTGCCATTCTAATGGTGTATCTTCCACCAAGTGATGTGTGGGTGAGGAATACCTCCCCTGTATCATTGACCTCATTGAGAAGTTTTTCATTTATAATATTTAGATATTCATCCGAACTTCCATTATTGAGTCTAAAACATACCACACTGAAATTTACCGGTGCCATCAGCTCAAAGTAAGGGCTCTCCTCCACATAACCCTTAAATATTTGAGCGAGACCAAGGTGCTCCCTTATCATATTCTGAAGTCCTTCGACTCCATATGTCCTTATTACAAACCAGAGTTTTAGCGCACGAAATCTCCTGCCAAGCTGTATCCCCCAGTCCCTGAAATTCTTTACCTTTGCATCCACGCCTGTCTTCAGATATTCGGGATGTATCTCAAATGTCCTGGTAAGGGTCTTTGGATCCTTCACAAAATATGCAGAGCAGTCAAAATTGGTGAACATCCACTTATGAGGATTAAATACAAAGGAGTCAATATATCCTGCACCATCCAGGATGTGCTTCATCTCAGGCAGTATCAGAGCGGTGCCTGCATATGCTGCATCCACATGTAACCATATTCCATGTCTTGAGCATATCTCACCTATCTCTTTTATGGGATCCACTGCGGTGGATGAGGTAGTTCCTATGGTGGCAATAACACATGCAGGAATCTTACCTTCTCTTTTGTCCTCTTGGATTGCTCTATCAAGTTCGTCAGAGAGCATGGCGTATTTGTCGTCTGTTGGTATAAGTCTCAGTGATTCTTTCCCAAGACCTGCAATCTTAACACCCTTTTCAATACTTGAATGGGTCTCAGTGGATGCATAAACCACGAGTGGAACCTTTAATCCCTTCTGATTTGACTCAAATCCTGTTGCCCTTTCCCTTGCACAGATTATGGAACAGAGTGTGGCAGTGGAGGCGGTATCCTGTATGCATCCCTGCATGCCTTCAGGGAGACCAATCATCTGGCGAAGCCATTCAATCACCACCTCTTCAAGTTCTGTGGCGGATGGGGATGTCTGCCAGATCATGCACTGGGCTCCAATGCCTGCTGTTAGAAGTTCAGCAAGAACGGATGGAGGACTGTTGTTAGCCGGGAAATATGCGAACCAGCACGGATGCTGCCAGTGTGTAATCCCTGGCAAAATTATCTTTTTAAAATCATCAAATATATCCTCCATATTTTCACCTTTTACAGGAGGAGCACCGGGAAGTAATTCCTTTACCTGATTTGGTTTTAAAGGAGAGCGAACAGGAAATTTTTCCACCTCTGAAAGATAATCCACCACCCAGTCTATAAATCTGTATCCAAATTGGCGAAATCTCTCTTTATCCATATCTTAAACCTCTTTTATGTTGATATTAAAAAAGGAGTGATTTTATTCATCATC
This sequence comes from Desulfobacteraceae bacterium, assembly GCA_027032655.1. Taxonomy (GTDB): domain Bacteria; phylum Desulfobacterota; class DSM-4660; order Desulfatiglandales; family JALVMZ01; genus JALVMZ01. Next base: position 2,026 of record JALVMZ010000281.1, on the reverse strand, counting down.
AAAAAGGGGCAATTGATTGGTATCCTGATTCTTAAGATATTTTTCTTCCTCTTTCTTGTCTTCAGGTGCGGAAGTTTCATCTGTTTCATCTTTTAGAAGACCGCCCTTAGGGATAATGAACCCATCTTCTGTGAGATCGATGTCAAATATATCTATTATTTTTTTGCTGCAGAATTCCTTATCACCGTAATAAATGTCAAGCATCTTCCTTATCAGCAGAGCCTTTGAAGATACCGTGCTTTTCTTTGTATTAAAGAAATTAAGGATATCATCAGGTGATATAAATGGTTCAATGGAGTCATCAAAAAGAAAGTTAATCTGAGATATTGTATAAATGATTGCTGATGCCCATATCTCAGGTCTTCCCCTTGAAAGAAAGAGTTCAGGGTGCTCTCCTATCCTTTTACACAATTTTATGGCAAGCAGGGTATGAGTTGAATCAAGATACTTCTTACCGAATCTCTTTATCATCTCTGAAATATTTTTCCCTGCTCTTTTCTCTGATTCTTTTATGTCTCTGAATACTTCATCAAAAGGTCTGTCAAGTCCCAGTTTAGTTCTCACCTCTTTAATACAATTAATCTGAAAGCTTCCAAATTCCTTATCGTCTTTGAGGCTATTTTCAGCATCTTTAAGCAGTGCTTCCACACTTTCTCTCCCATCAGGTGTCTTTACTGCCTGTTTTGGACTCTTCCCCCCAAGTGCAGGAATCTTTTCATTGATCCAGTCCTTCCAGTGATTTGCAAAGAATTTCTCCATCTCTTTTCTTACCTCTGGCAGTTTGATAATATCTTCATGCCCCCGGACATTGGTTTTTATTTTTTCAGAGGAGTTTTTCATAAGTGATTCAAAGGATGTTATCTCTGTTGTCCTGTATGAAGCGGAATTTTTAAGTCGAGATTCAACTTCAGCTCGGGCCCTTTTTGCCCTGTTTTCTGAATTTACCTCAATGGTCATCCTGTTTTTATCTATTGAAATAAAACCGAGGATTGTATTGTCCATATTTTTATGAGATTTATTGCCCTTGCTTGTCCAGGGAAATTCAATTTTGATAATGTTGCCTTGCTGGTCCAGAGTGGCCTCTTTGATAAGTTCATCAGGGCTTTCACTGGAACATAGGTCACATAGCCTGTTGAATGCCTCATTGGGATCTTTTATATGATAATGTATCTTATGAAATATGACGGGATCTCCATCTGTGTTCTGCATCACAGGGGGGCTTACGAATGTATCGTAAATATCAAAAAGAAGTTCTCTGATTTCTAATTGATATTCAGTGATAAGTTCCTTTGTTACCTCTCTTCTCAGTTTTGAGATATTCCTCCTCAGTTCAATTATCATGGGTTTTCTTCCGATTGGTATCAGGTATTTCCAGCATGCCATCATCATATTCATATTTTTAATATTGATGATATTTGCAAATATAATATCTCCTGGTCTTGCATTTTGTGATCCAGCCTTTTCAATAATCTTTAATTTCTCCCCACTCAGTATATTCCTGAGGGTTAAATTCTCTCCAGGAGTTGATGATATAACCTCATAAAAACAGTATGGTTGATTCAGCACCCCATCAATTAGCTGAATTTCAAGGGAATCGATATTTCTAATGTGTCTTCTGTAAAGTTCCGCAATGTTTACATATGGTGGAATATCCAGTTCATATGGAATTTCATCCGGGTCATATGACCAGTTGAAAACAAACCATGGTATAAAGACGCCATAAAATTCTTCAATCACCTCATTAATATATTCAGGCTCTTCCCATAAAAAGAACTCATCAATTCCTGCCTTAAATACTTCAGGACCATACTCCTTTTCAGCAAATGAAACAATTTTATCCAGTAGTTTATTATAAGTATCGGTTATACGATAATAGAGTAAATCAATGGTAGAATTATCCTTATTGAGACAGCATTTCTTGTATTTTTTCCCGCTCCCGCAGGGGCAGGGATCATTCCTTCCTATCTCCATTTCTTAATTATACCCCCTGGTGCGTTTCTCAAAGGCCTTTATAAGATTTTTGTTA
>JALVMZ010000280.1 GCA_027032655.1 Desulfobacteraceae bacterium | reverse complement strand
TCTCTGTATCATCTGAAATCCAATAATGAAAACATATTATGACATAGATGATATTACTCAGCCGCTTAAAAATCCTGTATTAACCATTGGCAACTTTGACGGTGTTCACAAAGGACACAGAGCTCTTTTCAATAAGGTTAAAGAAAGGGCAGAAAATATCAACGGCACATCTGTGGTAATGACTTTTGACCCGCATCCCCTGAAATTAATGAGAACAGATTCAAGCCCACCCATCATAACCCCTACTGCTCAGAAGATTGAACTTATTGAAGAGAGTGGCATTGATGTGCTCCTTTGCATTAAATTTACCATGGATTTTGCATCCATTACTGCAGATAAATTCATAGAGGAGCTCCTTGTTAAAAAACTGGGCATTAAAGAGATTGTGGTGGGTTATGATTACTCATTTGGTTACAAAAGGCAGGGAAACATTGAACTTCTGAGACAAAGGGGGGAAAAGTATGGTTACAGGGTGCATGTGTTATCCCCTGTAATGATAAATAATACCCTGGTTTCAAGCACAACAATAAGGAAGCTCATAATGGAAGGGAGGCTGGAGGAGGCAAGACCTCTGCTTGGAAGAGACTACCAGATAAGAGGCACAGTAATTAAGGGAAAAAATCGGGGTGGAAGGCTACTTGGTTTTCCCACTGCAAATCTAAAACTTGTTGATGAGCTGATTCCCAAAACAGGGGTATATGCAGTAAATGTCATACTTGATAAGCGCACCTATCAGGGGGTTACAAATATTGGGTATAATCCCACATTTGAAGACAATGCTCTATCCATTGAAACCCACATAATTGATTTTTCGGAGGATATCCTTGGTAAAACAATAAAGATAAATTTTATTGAAAGGCTGAGGGATGAAAAGAGATTCAATAGTGTGGAGGAACTTGGAGAACAGATAGCCAGGGATATAGCGGACGCAAAAGAGATATTAAATAAAAAAAGCATAGGTTAATGGTTTGGCAAGACTGAAAGACTGGAAACTCTGGATAGGCTCCCTTTTAAGTGTCCTTCTCCTTTATCTTGCACTCAGAAATGTAAATCCCAAAGAAATTTTAAGGTTAATTAAGAATGCTGATCCTTATTTAATTGGCATCTCCATTTTCATCACAATGCTTCAGCATCTAATCAGGACATGGAGGTGGAAATTAATACTTGCTCCCCTAAAAAACACTGCCTTTGGAAAAAGATTCTCTTCTATATTAATAGGATTTGGTGCAAACTGTATACTACCTGCAAGGCTTGGAGAAATAATCCGTGCCTATTATTTGGGAAGCCTTGAGAAGATAAGCAGGGTCTCAGTGCTGGGAACAATTGTAATTGAAAGATTATTTGACGGAACCACACTGCTGGTGGTCTTAATACTCACTCTGATACTGAGCCCTATTTCATATAAGTGGCTATACATCACGGAAAAAATTAAGACAACAGGAATCATACTTTTAATTCTGTATGCGGTTTTGATTTTTATATTTATTATCTTAAGG
>JALVMZ010000279.1 GCA_027032655.1 Desulfobacteraceae bacterium | reverse complement strand
GGCCCGGGTTGCCAAGCCCTGCAATTAGGAACACCTCTGCTCAGGCCCTCCTTACTCGGTCTCCTCTTCAGTCTCTTCTTTTATAGGTGCCTCTTCTTCCTCTACCTCCTCACTTACAGCCTCTTCTTCCACTTTTGTGGGCGCCACCACTGTTGCAATGGCAGTATCAGGTCTATCAAGTATCTTTATTCCTTCAGGTATCTTTATATCACCAATATGGATTGAGTCTCCAATATCAAGAGACGATACATCCACATCCAGACTTTCCACCAGATTTCCTGGAAGACAGGATATGGTTATCTCTCTCAATGTCTGTTCCAGAATACCACCCTTAGATACACCAACTGGCGTGTTTAAAAGATGAATAGGGACATCAACGGTAATCTCCTTATCCATGGATATTTCGTAAAAATCCACATGCAGTATCCGGTCTTTTATGGGGTCGGTCTGAATATCTTTTACCATGGCCATTTTTTTCTGGGAAGAGCCATTGGAGTCAATCACAAGCTCACACATGAGATTTTCATATAGTGCTTTTTTGGATATGGTTTGAAGCTGGGAGTATCCAACGGTGAGCAGAATAGGTTCTGTATCAGGGCCATAAAATACGGCTGGAACCTCTTTATTCCTCCTGATCTTTCTTGCTGCTTCTTTCCCTTTTTTGTCTCTTATCTTTGCATTTATAGTAATCTGAGCCATTTATCAGTCCTCCATGTTGTATTCTCTTTTATTTGCTCAATTAGAGAGATTTTATTTATAAAACTGAACTAATCTAATCTCTATAAAAAATAAAATTTTTCACAAGGTCTTATAAAAATGAACGCCCTCATTTGAGAGGGCGTTTATCACTAAACAAATAGTGTGCTAACTGACTCGGAGTTATAAATTCTTTTAATCGTTTCTCCTAAAAGCTCTGCAACAGATAAAACAGATATCTTGGAACATCGCTTTGCTTCCTCTCGAAGAGGAATGGTATTTGTGACCACAACACTATCTAAAGGGGATGCCTCTATTCTTTCAATAGCAGGGCCAGAAAGAACTGGATGTGTGCAACATGCATAAATCCTCTTGGCACCATTATTTTTCAGTGCAAATGCAGACTGTGTAAGTGTCCCTGCAGTATCCACCATGTCGTCCAAGATAACTGCTGTTTTATCCTTCACATCCCCGATTATATTCATTGCCTCTGATATGTTTGGTGCATCTCTTCGTTTGTCTATGATGGCAAGGGATGCATCAAGTCTCTTGGCAAAGGCCCTGGCCCTTTCCACGCCTCCTGCATCTGGAGAAACAATTACAAGCTCGTCATTAAAATGAGTCCTTATGTATTTTAGCAGTATGGGGGCTGCAAATATATTATCCACAGGGATATTAAAGTATCCCTGTATCTGTCCGGCATGCAGGTCCATGGAGACCACCCTGTTTGCACCTGATACTGTTATTAGGTCTGCCACCAGCTTTGCACTAATGGGAACACGGGGTTTTACTTTCCTGTCCTG
>JALVMZ010000278.1 GCA_027032655.1 Desulfobacteraceae bacterium | reverse complement strand
TGTTAAATGTTCATTATCAGCCATTATTTATTCCTCCTGAATTATCTCTGTTATTTTAATTGCTCTATGATTGTTATAAATTCCGGGTCTTCCTTTATATTTAGGAATGCCTTCCACATAGAGGAAGACATCTTTATCAGTTTTCTGATTGAGAATGAAAAGATCGCCCTTTTTGATTTTTAATAAATCTCTCCCATTAATAATTTTTTTACCAAGAATGCATCTTAAATCCACATCAACATCCATTATCTGTTTCAAAAGATAATCTCTCCATCCTTTATCTTCTTCACTGCTGGCTTCAAATGAAGTGTATTTCAATCTGTTTCTTATTGGTTCAATAATCGAATAAGGAATACATAGAATGATTGAGCCGGTATTATTTTGAATATCAACAATGATCTTTGTTACTATTACAACATCATTACTTGTTGCTATTTCAGCAAATTTGGGATCCATTTCAGATTTAATAAATACCATATGAACTTTTATAATATCTGACCATGCCCTTTCATAATTGCTTAATATAATTTGTGTGATTTTCTCTATGATCTTTGTTTCTATCTGGGTAAATCCCCTTCCTTCAAGTTTAACATGACCAGTTCCCTTGCCACCAAACAGAGTATCAACAAACATAAAAACAAGTCTCCCCTCAATAACAACCAATGCATGACCTCGTAATGGTTCAATTTTAAATATATTAAGACTGGATGGTATGGGAAGGGATTGGATAAAGTCTTTAAATCTCAGTGATTCAGTTGAAACAATATTAATATCAACAATACTACCTGTAAGATTTGAAAAATCACTTCGTAGATAGTTTATACACCTTTCATTTATTACACTAAATGCAGGCATTCTCTGATGAACAGGGACAGATTCTGTTGTAAAGTCATAAGTCTTAATAACCTCTTCTTTTTCTTTAGAATTATCTGTCTCTGTCTCTACTTTTCCATCAGTTATTCCTTCAAGTAGAGAATCAACTTCTTCCTGTGAAAGTATATCACTCATTTCATCTCCTACTGGACAACAAATTCTGTGAAATATATATTACTTACAAGATTGTCTCCTATTACCTCATTTATTTTCATCATTAAGGATCTTTTTAGTTCAATTTTGCCTTCAATAGAGCTAATATCTTTAAAAGACCTGCTTGATAGTATCATTATTATAGCATCACGCAATTTTGATATATTCTTTTCAATTATTGACTTATTTCCTTCTGAATCTGTTTCGAGCTCCATTGTTACTTTAAGATATCTTCTTCCACTCCCGGAACTATCCATAAGGTTTACAATAAAGGACTTAAGAGGAAAAGATATTTTAACTTCATCTTTTTTGGGTTTCACTGTGACCTCGGACTCTTTACTATTTGCCTCCTTTTTCATAAAGAAAGACCATCCAAAAAATCCACCAGCACCGAGTATCAATACCAGAAACAGGATTATTATAATCTTGAATTTACCTCCTCCTTTCGGAGCCTGATCTTCCTGATTTTTATCCTTGTTTTCTTTATCTTCAGCCATAAAGAAACCTCCTTATCATGTAAGATGCCTGAAAATTATCTCCACTCTCCTGTTTTTAGCCCGTCTCTCTGGAGTATTATTGGGATAAAGGGGTAGATATGGGCCAAAGCCTCCTACTTCAAATCGGGATGGAGTTATGCCCTTTTCTTTTATAAAATAATCCAGAACAGCCAGTGCCCTGTAAACTGAAAGTTCCCAGTTTGAGGAATATATACCCGATCTCAATGGAACATTATCGGTATGACCTATTATGAGTATCTTATTGGGTGATTGTTTTATGGCATCTGCTATTTTATCAAGCACCGGATATATCTCTGGTTTCAGAATCGCTTCACCAGGATCAAATAGGATTTTGTCCTGGAAAGTTATAACAATTCCTCTTTCGTCATCTTTTATATCAATAAATTTATTAAGATTTTCAAGCACATCACTTGATATCTCACCGGGTTCCATTTTTAGCATATTCTGAAGGAGACCCTGATCTATTACCACCAATCCATCAGTATCATGATATTTTTTAATAAAGTGGGCCAAATCAGTTACCCCTCTTGATCCAGAAAATTCGAGCACACCGGTGCTCCCCTGAAAGTGAGAAAAAAACTCCTTTAATCTCTTTGCATCCATTGAAGACATCGTTAGCAGCAATACAAAGAAAGTAAGTAGTAACATGACAAGGTCTGAAAATGTTACCATCCATAAGGTTGTATCCTGCTTATCCTCATCCATCTAATTTATCCCTTTATTTTGAAAAATTTTAAAATCAAAGTTCTTATATACAAATATTCCTTTTCTCCTCTTCTTATAGATTCTTCTTAAATAAGGTGATAGCTTTTTATTTAATATTATCTCAATTCTGTTATTAAGAGCTCGAGAGCCTCTGGTAGTCATGGGAGCAACAGGACGGAAATAAGAACATCCATATGCCAATAAAAGTTCAGGAGCAATATTACATTTTGTTATAAAATATCTTAAAACACATACTGCCATAATGGATGAAAGCTCCCAGCTGGATCTGTATCCTTTTTCATATGCTGGCAGATTATCGGTATGGCCTGTTATCTCAACAGAATAATTCCCATCTTTTATTACTCTGCAGAGTCTTTGAAGGAAAGGATAGGCAGATTCTTTTATTCTCCTCTTGTTTCTATCAAAGATGAATTTTTCATCTATCGTTATAATCTCCTTATCAGCATGGATCATTATCTGAACATTTTCCAAGGTCTCTTTATCCATAAATGCAAGAAGGTCATCGATTGTAAACTTCTCATTAACTATGGGAGCAGAGGGTGGCATTATAGAATCTCCTGTTTTAAGGGGTGAGAGTCCACCGGTCAGACTTCCAAATGCTCCCACAAGAGATCCAAAGGCCTTCCTTGTCCTCTGATCATCTATTACTGCCATAGAATTTAAAAGGATGAAGAAGGTAAGTAAAATGAGAAAAAGCGAAACGGTTAATACTCTCCCTACCTGTTCACCCGCATTGCCCTCTTCATCCATGTTTTTTTTCTTTCTCATCCTATTTTTGCTCTCTCATGCTTGGTGGAATAAATGCGTGTAATTTCTGCTCAATTATCCTTGGATTATCCCCGTTTGAAAGCGATATAACTCCTTCAATTGTCATCTCTTTTATTAATCCTTCTTCTTTACTCCGAGTTTTAAGCTTCCCGGCAATTGGCATACATACAATATTTGCCATAATAGAGCCATAAAATGTGGTAAGAAGTGCAACTGCCATTGCAGGTCCAATAGAACTCGGATCATCCATTGTCTGAAGCATCTGAACAAGACCTATCAGTGTCCCTATCATCCCCAGCGCAGGTGCAAATGTCCCCATTGTAGTAAATATCTCTGCTCCCAGTTGATGTCTTGCCCTCAGAAAATCCAGCTCTGTTTCCATTATTGTCCTGATCTCCTGAGGCTCAAGTCCATCTATTGATAGCTGAATACCCTTTTTTAAAAATTCGTTGTCAAGATTCTTAATCTCACCTTCTAATGAAAGAATTCCCTCTTTTCTTGATTTCTGTGCAAAATCGATGAACTGTTTGATAAGGTCCTGAACAGGTATATTTTTTGTAAAAAGGGCATTTTTTACAACTTTTATAACCCCAAGCACATCTTTTAAAGGATAATTAATCATTGTTGCACCCAGGGTCCCTCCTACAACTATCATCAAAGAGGGTATATTAATGAAAAGGCCCAGACCACCTCCCATGAATATGGCAATAAGAACAAGTCCAAAAGCTGAAACAATTCCCAATACGGTTGCTATATCCATGGTCTCTCCTTTGAATTCTTTTTTAGATATAATGAGCAATCAGCATGCCAAAAATGATTGAAATCAATTCAAAAGGAAATGAGTGATTTTTTTAAGAATTACGGGAAGATAGAACAGGATAGAAAAAATTAAATTAATATTTCTTATTTTCTTATTTGTCAATTATCAGGGCAGATGTCAAATAATTGACATCTGCCCTGATATTTTATCTCTTTATATTAATCAACTCTGCGAGCATCTGATCTGTTACAGTAATTATCTTGGAGTTGGCCTGAAAACCTCTCTGTGTTGTAATCATTTTAACGAACTCTGTTGCGATATCCACATTTGACTGCTCAAGAGAGTTGGGTGCAATACTTCCAAGACCATTTGTGCCAGGCTTGTTTGTTATGGCAGAGCCACTGGCACGGGTCTCTTTAAATAAATTTCCACCAACCTTATAGAGTCCGTGAATATTTTGAAATTTGGCAAGGGCGACTCTGTATAATGGAATAAGCTGTCCATTTGAATATGTGCCTGTAATTACACCATCCACATCCACATTTACACCCTGAAGATCTCCAGCGCCATATCCATTTGCTGATTGATAGATTGTGGCTGATGCTATTGCATATTGAGTTGTTGTAAGTGAGCTGTTTACCCACTGGGAACCATCATAACGGGAGCCCATATCCAGCTTAACACTCATGCTGTTTCCTGATATGAATTCAGGTGAAAATGTAAAGTAACCATCAGTAAGATCAGATGATTCTGATTTTGCCGTTGAACTTCCATCTGATGGATCTATTTCCCAGAAGTCAATATCGCTTATTTTACCAGAACCAGAGTAGAATTTTATTAAACCCCTTGCAAGCAGTCCTGCCCATGTATTTCCACTTGCGCCTGTTCTCTGATCCTCGTCAGGGTCGCAAGTTATAATAAATTCATATGCATAACTGGTTTGTGCCTTATCAAAATATATAGTAATATCATGAGTACTTCCGAGGGAATCATATATCTTAACCGTGGTCTGGTATTCATAAGCACTCTGCCCTATGGGGGTTGACTGAGTCCCATCCCATGCACTTTCCAGTGCAGAA
>JALVMZ010000277.1 GCA_027032655.1 Desulfobacteraceae bacterium | reverse complement strand
AGATGATAGAGAAAACTTACTAAAAATGGCTGCACAGATTCTGAACCTGGAATCGGACAGAATATTTTTATATCCGGGCAAAGGTAACATGGAGGAATTGAGGAAAATTCTCGTAAAGATGAAAGGGGTGGAAAAAATAGATGCCATCCACATAAATGATTATATGATTAAAGCGCAGGTGGTAAGGGGTGAAATCGAGGGGGTACTTCGGGAAATCATGAAGGAAGATATAGACGAACCCCTGATAGGACCTGTGTCCCGTAAATTCGACGAAGCCCGTGATAGAATATTGAAAGAATTTCGTGGCAGAATCAGGATGGTCTTCAGCGAGGGAATCTTCCTGAAAATGTTCAAAAAATTAAACGACATCATCAAATCCCATACCATCAAATTTCTCGGTCGTAAAAAACTGATAACAGATAGCCTCTCTGCCGAAATTATTTTTGCATTTGATGAAATCCTTAAATATGACTTCAAGGATGAACTCTATAAATCGCTGGAAAGCTATGTGGATGAATATCTGGATAGCCGTCTCAGCTCTCTGGATAAGGAACTATTGAGACTGGAATGGCCCATCTATGTTATGTATGTTCATCTGATTAAGGAGCCACACTCGAGACTGGAGAAACTGGCGTTGAAACACGAGACCGTATTGATAAACCTTATGGAGATATTTTCGAAAATTGAAGAGATAAAGAGCAGAGATACTGAGCTGGCGAAACTTCTGGATAATAGTAATTTCGAATATACCTCGCCTGTGGAAAGAGCGATAAAGAAGAATATCGTTCTATTCTTCAACAGATTTCAGACGGAACTGAGCAATATCGTTGATATGTTCGTATTCGAGGACATAAAAGCTTCAATCGCCCGGGAAAAATTGAATTCACTTCTTTTCGATGCGACGGAAGAATTTCAGGAAAGAGTGACAGAGACTCTCGAAAGGGAGCTGGATATTCTTAAGGATAAATTCCTGCATAAATATCAAAAGATCATGGGTCTGAAGAGTTCCATGGCGAATCCAATGCTCTTTCAGGAAGCCCTTTCCAAAGCACAGATAGAACTGGAAAGAGCTATCGATATGATGGTGAGCATACTCTGATGCCAGCTCGGGGAACTGTTGTTCTCATTCACGGATTTCTTGCCTCTTATAGGACATGGCAAAAACTGAGGTTTCATCTACTGTGGAAGGGGTTGAATGTTGTAAGTCCCACGCTCCCTTCAGAATTAAAAACGACCAATCCGAATGCCGAAAAGGCTGCCGATTATGTTCACAAGTATCTTTCCTTCAGGAAAGTTGAGAGTCCGATTATTCTGGTTGGTCATTCGTTCGGCGGACTTATTGCAAAGCAGTTTTACCTTAAATACCATGAAGAATACGACATACCGGCGATAATAACTCTATCCAGCCCCCATAGAGGGGTCCGGTGGGGCAGGAAGATAATGTCCTTTATCCTGGAAAACATCGATTTACCTCCCGGAAAAACCATCCCCTGGATAAACAAGGA
>JALVMZ010000276.1 GCA_027032655.1 Desulfobacteraceae bacterium | reverse complement strand
CTCCCTTTCCCTTACCCTTCCATCCTTCTCCTGGGCCTCTTCAAAGTTATCCAGTATGATTAACCATGAAGTGGATTTAAAGGTCTTGTCTAAAAATTTCAAGAAACTCCTTGGCCCTGAATCCTCAAGCCCTTTTCTTTTATCTTGATTAATAATCCCTTCCTGAATCAGCTCATCCAGAATAAAGCCCTTTACCTCTTTAAATGATGGCTCTTCAACATCCTCTTTCATGTCCACCCCAATAACATGCTGAAATCTTGGCCTCAGGAACCTTGCCACATAATCAGCCATAAAGCTCTTTCCCACCCCACCAAGGCCGTGTAAGACCAAAAGTTTTTCACCCTGAAATACATACTCTGTTATCTCTCTTAAAGGCTTATACCTATAGATGTAGAGCCTTGCATTTCCAAATGTGCCAAGGTCCCTGAAAAGTGAATGCCTTTTCCGGGGTTTATGGGCATCCTTTAAATTAAAAATATCCTCTGGATTTATTTCAGTGGTTGTGAAGATAACAGGTTTCCACCACTCTTCAATGTCAAGCCTTGATTTAAAAAGAAGCTGAGATATATCTTTATCTGAAAAAAGGGAGGAATAAAGTCCTTTCATGGCTGATACCGCATCAGTGTCTTTTACTGATGCCTGATTTGCAATCACAATGGGAATACCAGCATTATAGACTTCCATTGCAAGTGATGGAATAAACGGTATAGAGGTTGCTGTATGGCATGCGTTTAATATAACGGCCCGAAGCCCTGCATCTCTTAAAAGTTCCTCTACTTCTTTTACTTCAATCTCCCTTGAGCTTTTATAATCCCTTTCATCTTCAAGCAGAAGCCTTCCTCCCTCTCCTCCATGCCCGGTAAAGTGGAGTATGTGATAGTCTTTTTCCATGAGCCACTTCCTTATCTCATTCCATGATGCCTTAACCAGGGTATCCACCTCTATTACATCTCTCCACTCCTCAAGGGCATTGTTTATGATCTCAACCTCTTTAAGGGGATCTATGGGTGCCTTTTTATACACATCTAAAGGGAGTGATATAACATGAAGGATACGGATTGGAGGAGAACATGACATAAAATTAACAGGACTCTTTGATGTGCTTCTTAAAAAACTGATATTTCCAGACAGAGCCCAGGGTTTGTCCCTTTTGGGGTCCTTCAATATCTCCCACGGGATATCATGAATCTCTGGAATATCTGATATAACATGAACAGCTACCTTTTCTCCTGAATCCAAGACCTGATAAATTTGTTTTCTTCTTTTATCTGTTGTAAATATGGACCTGAAGAGTGATTCCCCGAATGGCCTGATATAGTCTCTTTTAAGTTCCTTGCTCTTACGATATGGCTCTAAAAAGTGCTTGGGGGGCTTAAAGGGCCTGGGATGGTCATTGTTTACAGATACACTATATTCATCATCCGAATCTTTCCATATTGTTATCTTTATGAATTGCATAATTATTTTTAACAAATTGAGGTTATCTTTGTCTATATTTTATAATAATT
>JALVMZ010000275.1 GCA_027032655.1 Desulfobacteraceae bacterium | reverse complement strand
ATTATAGTGGGAGTAAAATTTATGACCGATATCCAGCAGAGATGGCTTACATTTAAACAGGCAGCCCATTATTGTGGATATCATTCAGTCAATCATTTCAGGAGTATTGTAAAAGATTACAATATCCCCAGGCATGGTCCCAGGCATAATCGTTTTGATCGTTTTGAACTTGACGAATGGATGAAAAATCCTGATATATTCCTCTCATATAATCATCTTATAAAACGAAAAAGGGCATTTACTCCGGTTAAGGTATAATGTCAGTCCACAGGAAAAAATCAGGCATATGGTATGTCTCATATAGAGATCAGAATGGAAAGCAGAGAACCAGGTCATTTGGCAGGGGTGAAGAAGCAAAAAGACATGCCCAGGCATTTGATCTTGAGATAAAGGCTAAAAAGAAACTTCGCACATTAAGGGACACTATAAATCCAGGTATATATCTGGATGATCTTTCACAGGCTTATATAAAAGACAGAAAAATAAATGGAGTATCTGATAGATTTTTAAAAGATCTTGTTTTGCTTCTTAACAATAAAATCCTGCCCTTTCTAACCCATAAACCCGTTGATGCCCTTACTTATGAGGATGTTCTTGTTATGATGGAGCAGTTTAAGGACAAATCCATTGCCACCAGAAACAGGTATTTCTCTTATTTGAGAGCGATTTTTCTATGGGGCATAAGGCATGGAATAACCCGTAATAACCCTCTTGCACAATGGAAAAAGACTAAGGAGCCAAGGCGTAAAATCAGGTTAACCGTTGAAGACCTGCAAAAGATTTATAATCATGCTTCCCCTCATCTTCAGTGGGCAATAGAATGTGAATGGAACCTTGGTGCAAGACCAGGCCCTTCTGAGTTGTTATCCCTTAAATGGGAAAATGTGGATTTCAATAAAGGTGTTGTATGGATTTATGCATCAAAGACAAAGACATGGAGAGACATTCCCATTTCAGAGCAATTCAGGCAAAGACTGCTATATAAAAAATCAATGGCGAAATCAGAATATATCATTGAATACAATGGAAGACCTATTAAAAAGTTCAGGAGGTCATTCCAGACAGCATGTATCAGAGCAGGAATCAAATATCCCTGCAGGATGTATGACATAAGACACCTCTTTGCATCGGTAATGCTTGCAGGGGGTGCAGACCTTGCGGCCGTATCAAAACTTCTTGGGCACTCCAGCACCCAGATGACAGCAGATATTTATTACGAACTCCTGAAAGGAGAAAAGGAAAAGGCCGTGAGCCTGATCCCACCTTTAGAGCAACCCACAAGAACAGATAATGTAATACCCCTCATTAAAGTCTGATATAAGGGGCATAAAAGTCATTTTAATGCGGGATGAGTGCTTCCTTCTTTCTAAAAATGTTATCCAAAATGTTATCCACTCAATAAAGCAAAAAAGCAGGCTTTTTGTAACCTGCTTATATCATTAGCTTTTTCTGATCGGGACGGGGGGATTTGAACCCCCGACCCCCTGAACCCCATTCAGGTGCGCTTCCAGACT
>JALVMZ010000274.1 GCA_027032655.1 Desulfobacteraceae bacterium | reverse complement strand
GCCACTGCACTTACAAGGGGGGTTCCACCAAATGTGGATGCATGGGTTCCTGGCCCAAATGAGCTGGCGATATCTTCAGTGGAAAGCATTGCGCCTATGGGAAGACCATTTCCCAGTGCCTTGGCAAGTGTCATTATATCTGGCTTGATATTAAAGTGCTGGTGGGCAAAGAGCCTGCCAGTCCTTCCCATTCCCACCTGGACCTCATCCAGTATTAGGAGTATGTTTCTCTCTGAACAGAGCCCTCTTACATCTTCAAGGTATCCCTGTTCAGGACAGACTACGCCCCCTTCACCCTGTATGGGCTCAAGTATTACCGCACATACAGTATCATCAATTGCCATCTTCAGAGCATCAATATCATTGAATGGCACAAAGCGGAATCCATCCAGGAGGGGACTGAATCCCTTTTTTACCTTGCTCTGCCCTGTTGCACTTATGGTTGCCATTGTCCTTCCGTGAAAGGAATTTGCCATTGAAATTATAACATGCCTTCCATCTCCAAACCTGTCATGACTGTATTTCCTTGCAAGTTTGATGGCAGCCTCATTTGCCTCTGCACCGCTATTGCAGAAAAAGACCCTATCAGCAAAGGAGTTCTCCACCAGCACTCTGGCAAGTTCCACCTGGGGTTTGGTATAGTATAGATTTGATACATGAACCAGCTCCCGGGACTGCCTGCTCAGTGCCTCTGTTACCACAGAAGAGCTGTGCCCCAAGGCACATACAGCTATTCCCGCTACAAAGTCAATGAACTCCTTTCCTGTATGGTCCCAGACCCTTGTGCCCTTTCCCTTTACAATGGTTATGGGATAGCGACTGTATGTATTAAACATGTATCTGTCTGCCATACTTTTTATATCCTCTTCCATTTCACCACCACCATCAGTAATTTAATTTCCCACTATCTCTGTCCCAACGCCTTGATTGGTAAATATCTCAAGTAACAGGGCATGCTCTTTTCTTCCATCAATAATATGGGCCTTCCTGACCCCCATTTTTATTGCATCTATGCAGCATCTGATCTTTGGTATCATGCCCCCCTTTATGGTGCCATCTTCAATCAATCTTTCTGCATCCTTTACCTCAATGGATGATATGAGGTTGTTGGTTTTGTCCAGCACACCGGGTGTATCTGTAAGGAGTATTAGCTTCCTTGCATTAATGGCGCCTGCAATCTTACCTGCCACTGTATCAGAGTTAATATTATAAGTCTCTCCACCTTTACCTGTCCCAACCGGTGCCACTACAGGGATAAACCCACCCTGAATGAGATTTTCCAGAATCCCCGCATTAATATCTGTTATCTCTCCCACCATTCCCATATCAATGGGCTCAGGAGTTGATCCCTTGTCCCCTGATTTATAGTAGAGCATCTTCTTGGCAAATATAAGATTTCCATCCTTTCCTGAAAGTCCTATTGCCTTTCCACCGTGGTGATTTATAAAAGAGACGATCTCCTTGTTTATCTTACCGCACAGCACCATTTCAACCACATCCATTGTCTTTTCATCAGTTACCCTCATTCCGTCCACAAATCTGGTCTCTATGGAAAGATCCTTAAGCAGATTTCCGATCTGTGGCCCCCCGCCATGCACAACCACAGGCCTTATTCCCACCAGACTCATCAGAATAATATCAAGGGCAAATTTCTCCTTAAGACCTTGGTCCACCATGGCGTGCCCGCCGTATTTTATTACCATGACAGATTCATTAAACTTTTTAATGTAAGGCAGACATTCTATCAGAGTCTGAACCCTCTCCTGATGTTTCATCCTCAGACTCCTCTTTGGAGACGGATTTTTTACAGGATATATCTTGTAAGATCCTTGTCTTCAAGTATATCCTTCAGTTTTTTCTGAACATAGTCCTTTGTAATTAGCACCTTTTTATCATCCATATCCGGGGCATCAAAGGAAATCTCATCAAGGAGTTTCTCCATAACAGTGTGGAGTCTCCTTGCCCCGATGTCTTCTGTAAGCTCATTTACCCTGTGTGCAAGGATTGCAATCTCCTCAATGGCAGAGTCTTCAAATTCAAGTTCAACACCTTCTGTCTTAAGGAGTGCCCTGTATTGTGTAATAAGTGCATTCTGAGGCTCTGTTAATATCCTCTTGAAATCCTGCCAGGTGAGAGGGGAAAGCTCAACACGAATGGGAAATCTGCCCTGAAGCTCTGGCAGGAGATCCGAAGGTTTACTTATGTTAAATGCGCCTGCTGCAATAAAGAGGATATGGTCTGTCTTAACCATGCCATACTTGGTCATGACAGTAGAGCCCTCTACTATGGGGAGGAGATCCCTCTGCACCCCTTCCCTTGATACATCCGGTCCGTATCTGGTATCAGAACCTGCTATCTTATCAAGCTCATCCAGGAATATTATTCCATTTTGCTCTGTCATCTTTATTGCCTGCTCAATCACCTTATCCATATCAATGAGTTTCTGGGATTCCTCCTGAAACAGGATATCAAGGGCCTCCGGGACCTTGACCTTTCTCCGCTTTTTCCTGGACGGGAATATGTTTCCAAAGACCTCTTTTATATTAAATTCCATCTCCTCAAGCCCTGAACTGGAGAATATCTCCACCATGGGCACTCCCCGGTCCTCAAGTTCCAGTTCCACATATCTGTTATCCAATTTGTGGTCTTTCAGCATCCTTCTTAATTTCTCCCTTGTGGAGTTTGTCTCATGCCTGTCTGACCTTACCACTTCAAGGGTCTTTTCCTTTTCTGTATCCTCTGTTTCTTTGCCCCCTTCCTTTTTTCTTTTGGGTAGCAGTATGTCAAGCAATCGCTCCTCTGCCAGCTCCTTTGCCTTTTCCTTTACATTTTCCTGTTCCTGCTTTTTTGCCATGTTAACTGCAAGCTGTGTCAGGTCTCTTATCATGGACTCCACATCTCTTCCCACATAACCCACCTCAGTGAATTTGGTTGCCTCCACCTTAAGGAACGGTGAATTGGCAAGCCTTGCAAGTCTCCTTGCAATCTCGGTTTTACCAACACCGGTTGGACCTATCATTATTATATTCTTTGGGGCAATCTCATCCCTTAATTCCTTGGGCACCTGCTGTCTCCTCCACCTGTTCCTGAGTGCTATTGCAACAGATCGCTTTGCCTGATTCTGGCCAATTATGTATTTATCAAGTTCAGCCACTATCTCCCGGGGAGTTAGTTGTTTTGGCATATCTCTTTTTTGTGTGGTATCTATTTCCATATCAATTCCCTTCTTCTATCTCATGGATAGTTATGTTTTCATTGGTATAAACACATATGGAAGCTGCAATCTTCATGGATTCCATTGCAATAGCCCTTGCATCTAAGTCAGAGTGCGAAAGCAGTGCCCTTGCTGCTGCAAGTGCGTAGCTACCACCTGATCCAATGGCCGCAACGGGCTCATCTGGTTCAATAACATCCCCGGTGCCAGAGATTATGAGTATATGCTCTCTGTCCATTGCAAGAAGCAGGGCCTCAAGTCTCCTCAGGACCTTGTCAGTCCTCCACTCCTTTGCAAGTTCCACTGCTGCACGGGTGAGATTCCCATTGTATTTTTCAAGCCTTGCCTCAAATCTTTCAAACAGGCTGAATGCATCAGCAACCGCACCTGCAAAGCCAGCAAGCACCTTTTCCTTAAACATGAATCTCAGTTTATTTGCCCTGTGTTTCATTATGGTATCTCCAATGCTGACCTGACCATCACCTGCCATTACTGCCTTTCCATGTCTCTGGACTGCCAGGATGGTTGTCCCATATGCCTTTAAAGGGTCTCTAATATGATCTCCGTAAGGGTATAAATTCATCATTACCTCCTGGGATGAGCCCTGTCATACACCTCCATGAGCCTCTGGAGGCTCACATGGGTGTATCGCTGGGTTGTGGAAAGACTCACATGGCCCAGCAGTTCCTGAACAGATCTCAAATCCGCCCCCCCATCCAGAAGATGAGTGGCATAGCTGTGCCTTATGGCATGGGGGGAGATGGCCTTCATAATCCCTGATTTAAAGGCATATTTTTTTACAATTCTGGATATGCTCCTTGTTGTAAGCCTTCCCCCTTTAAGGTTTAAAAACACAGGACTCTGTTCAATACTTCCATAGAGTCTATTTCTAATAGTTTCAGTATGAGATATATAATTCCTTAGCTCATGAATTGCTTTTTTGCCAATGGGAATGATCCTTTCTTTATTTCCTTTGCCTTTAACCCTTATAAGTCTTTCATCAAAGTAAATGTCAGATACATTTAGCTGTGCCATCTCTGATACCCTGAGTCCACAGGAATAAAGGACCTCCAGTATTGCAGTGTCTCTGATTCCCGAGATATCCTTCTTCCCGGGGCTATCAAGCAGAGCAAACATCTCATCCACGCTCAGGTGAGCGGGTATCTTCTTTTCAATCCTTGGTGTCGCAATATCTGGAAAAGGATTCTTCTTTATGTAGCCCCTCTCCTCTAAATATAAAAAGAATGACCTTATGGCAGAGAGTTTCCTTGCAATGCTTTTTTTTGTATATTTTTGAAATAGCTCCCCAAGATACTGTCTTATAATGTGAAAATCTATTCCTGTATCTCCATCCTCTATTCTGGTTGATCCAAGGTTATTTTTGAGATACTCAATAAATTGCTCAATATCCCGCCTGTATGCATTAATGGTGTTTGAGGAGTAACCCACTGAATCAGATAGATAATCCATATATCTGTTTTTTAGGTCTTCTAATTCCATTTTTATCATTAAAATAAAATTTTTAAAATAACATAATCTATTAAATTAGCAATAAAAAAATTACAAATCCCTTAAATTAGAGTATTATATCCAATTTATTTACATTGACAATATACTAAAACATCCTTATTCTCGAGGTATTAAGAAGAGGAGTTTTTTAAAAATGAAAAAGCTGATTCTAAGTTTCTTTTTTCTGATATTATCTTTTTGTTTTATA
>JALVMZ010000273.1 GCA_027032655.1 Desulfobacteraceae bacterium | reverse complement strand
TGGTTTGTTTGTGTAAACATGCTGTCCAAAGAACCTGTAATTCGGATACCTGTAAAGCATTGCCCCAAAATTACCGCAGAGAAATGTTGCAGTTGGCCCCATTGCATTATAGGCCCCGCCATCAAGAATTATTCGAAGATCCTTTGCCACCAGAGTGCCGTCCTTTTTGAAGCCCACCTTTGATACTATCTTCATGGGATGTCTTCTTCTACCTGCCATGAACTCCTCTTCCCTTGTGAGGGTGAATTTGACAGGACGGCCAGTCTTCTTTGAAATAAAGGCAGCACAGAACTCCCATGACCTTAATTCCATCTTTCCTCCAAATCCACCACCCACATTGGGTTTAATAACACGGATATCATTTTCCCTCATCCCCAGGGTTGATGCCAGAAGGCACTGGACTATGTATGGCACCTGTGTTGATGTCCAGATGGTTATTCTGCCGTTCTGGTCAACCTGGGCAACCGTTGAGCATGGCTCAAGATAGGCATGACTTACTGCATGAACGGTGAATGTGTCTTCCCGAATGTAATCGGCCTCTTTAAATGCCTTTTTAATATCCCCATATTCTATCTTGCGGGTTACACTTACATTCCCTTTGACATTTTCATGGATAAGGGGGGCATTCTTTTTCATGGCATCTTCTATTGTAAATACCGCTGGAAGCTCCACGTATTCAACTCTGATGAGTTCAAGGGCCTCTTCTGCAATATCTTTGTCAATTGCTGCAACTGCTGCAACTTCGTCCCCTATGAATCTCACCTTATCTACTGCAAGTGGATATTCGTCCTGGGTATCCGGGAAGAGTCTCCAGTTGCCATACTTTATCTTTGGTGTGTCATCCCCGGTTATGACACACTTTACACCGGGAAGACGCCTTGCCCTGCTTGTATCTATGTGAACAATACGCGCATGAGGATAAGGGCTACGAAGTATTTTCCCGTAGAGCATCCCCGGCAGTTTTATGTCATCAGTGTAAATGGCACTACCCCTTGCCTTTAAATATGCATCATCCCTTGGAACACTCTTATTTATAACGCTGAACTCACCCATAATTATCTCCTTATTATTTCTTTAATTTTATTATAATTAGTATGGAGGGTATCTTCCTTGAGCGGCTTTATCAGGCACCAAATTCCAGAGAACTTTGTGATTAGTAACATTAAAGTTGCTCACTTCATCAATACGATAATTTGGTGCCTGATCAGCAGTGAGCGAAGCCATGGATGGCGTAGCGAACGTAAGCGAAAGGACGATACCCTCCATTTTTAACATTTCCCAATCTATTCTCATACCTGATTTCACAATAAATGGGGGTGAATTAAAATTTAAAACCTGCCATCCTGCATGCCTCATAAATGGCCCTCTTAGAGAGCACACCCACCATCTGTCTCCTGTATTCCTTGGTGGCCCTCATATCAGTTATTGGTCTTGCATCCTTCATTGCACGCTCAGATGCCCTTTCAATAAGCCTCTCTGTCAGTCTCTTACCAATTAAGCACCTCTCCGCTCCCTTTGACCTGATGGGTGTTGGTGCCACTGCACCAAGCACTATCCTTGCTTCCTGGCATTTATCCTTATTTACCTTAATATAAGCGCTCACTATTACTGCTGATATATCCACCTTGCTTCTCCTGGATATTGCCTGATAGGAACAGCCCGTATGTGGTTCAGGTGAAGGAACAAGTAAGTGTGTCATTACCTCATCATCCCTCATAACTGTTTCACCCGGACCAGTGAAAAAATCCTCAAGCAGGACCTCTCTTTCCTCATTCAGACTCTTTAAAAACACCTTTGCACCATATGCAATCAGTGTTGGGGCATTATCAGCAGAAGGTGAGGCATTACACAGATTCCCTGCCACTGTTCCCATATTCCTTATCTGGACAGTCCCTGTATTTGACGCAGCAGTGGATATGGCAGGGTATCGTCTCTTTATTACAGAATTTCCTGCCACATCAGATAGCAGTGCGGTTGCCCCAATCTTAAGCCCCTGCTTTTGCTTAAAGGTTATCTCATTAAGACCCGGAACTCTCTTCAGTCCAATAATAACAGAGGGCCTTACGGTCTTTTTCTTCATCTTTATCAAAAGGTCTGTCCCGCCTGCCATTACCCTTACATCAGGTGCCCTCTCTTTCAATATCCTGCATACCTCTTCAATATTATCAGGGGCATAATATTCAAATCTTGGAAGTCCCATGTTCTATCTCCTCTTTTTTTTGTTTGCCATCATCCTTGATGCAGATTTTATGGCCTCCACAATCTTGTAATATCCAGTGCACCTGCAGAGATTCCCTGATAGTGCCTCCCTGATCTCACGCTCAGAGGGGTTGGGATTATTCTTCAAAAGATAGAGTGCGGATAGTTCCATACCAGGGGTGCAAAAACCACACTGAATTGCACCATTTTCCACAAATGCCTGCTGAATGGGATGGAGTTCCTCTCCTGATGGTGCAAGTCCTTCAACAGTTGTAATCTCTTTCCCGTCCACCTCCACCGCGAGGGTGAGACAGGATGTAACACTTTTTCCATCCACCAGCACGGTGCATGCACCACAATCCCCTGTGCCACAGCCAAGCTTTGTGCCTGTAAGATTCAACTCCTCCCTCAGGACCTCATTTAGTGTCTTCCACGGCTCAACAGCCAGTCTATATGTATCTCCATTAATTATCAGAGTAATCTCATGCTTCATTGCTCTACCCCTCTTATCTTAATTATCTTATCTAATCAGATTATTGCCTAATTTAATTCAAAAACTATTTTTTCTGATCGTCATGCTGAGGGACGAAGTCCCGAAGCATCTCAAGAGATCCTTCGGCTGTCTTTCAGACACCCTCAGGATGACAAAGAGGATTATAATAGACATCCTCTGGATGACGAAAGGTGTTTTTACTCCTTTTTTATAATACCCTTACTCAAAATTGTGTATGCAAGGGCCCATGTTATATCCAGATGATTCTTCCTGCCCATGGCCTTTTTGCTATTTTCCAGATGGATAATACCCAGAAAAGATGTCCAGACCACCTCAGCCAGGGTCTTTGGATTGCATTCTACAAAATATCCCTCATTAATGCCAAATTCCATTATCTTCCAGAGCATCTCGTAGTTCTTTGAACCAGTCCTATCAAGCATGAGTCTGAGTTCTTCCGGCAGATTCATTATCATCTGACTCTGATGAAAATAAAGGGTCGCATTTATCGTCTTTGGATCATGAAAATAGAATTTCTGGAAACTCTTCCACAGCTCTTCCAGTATTGTATCTTTCAGCACAAATCTCCTATCATATATATCTTTGAGGAGCTCATGGAAGAATTCCGAAAGTGATACTATGGCATGAACAAATATCTCATCCTTTGTCCTGAAATAGAGGTAGAGTGTTGCTCTGCTGAGTTCCGCCCTTTGTGCAATCTTCTCCATGGTGGTTGCGTGGTATCCCTCTTCAGTATATATCTCAATGGCTGATTTCAGAATCAGCTCCCTGCGCCACGCCTTCTCCTTTTCTCTCCTATCTTCAATTGCCATAAAAACACCCAAATAAACTCTATGTCTAAATAATAGACTGTCTGTCTATTTTTGTCAAGCCCCTTTTTCAAGTTCAGCAAACAATTATATTATCAGGGTATGAATTAATTTTCTCCAGACCAGTTTCTGCAACCAGAAATGTATTTTCCACTCCCACAACCCCTTTACCAGGAAAAATACACTTTGGCTCAAGGGCAAGAACCATACCCTCTTCCATTATATGAGGGGAATCCCTGCCTATAAGTGGCCACTCATCCAGTTCAAGCCCCACACCATGTGCGACAAATGGAACAGGCTCAGGGTGTCCCATGAATACATCTCTCAATCCATGCCTTTCTGCAATCTCAACTGCAATCCTGTATAACTCCTCTGCCCTTTTACCGGGTCTTGCTTCTTTTATGATTCTATCCTGAATCATGAGCATTACATCATGAGCCCGCTCTAATTCAGGTGCAATCCTGCCAATAGAATATATCCTTGCCTGATCAGAGATGTATCCATTGAAGTTGGATGAATAATCCACCATGACCGGTTCATTTGGATTAATGGGATTATTGCCAGAACCCTGGGATAGAAATGGCCCGGGGCCTGTCCCTGCTGTAGGACCAGGAGAATTACCCGGGAGCGTGCCTGCGCCACCAGCTATTATATGACCATATACGGATTCCATATTGAATCCTCTCATCCTTGTAATTCCTGGATGCCCCCTTCTCCTGTAAAACTCATCTGCCATGGCTGAAAGTTCTATCTCTGTGCTGGCACGGGTCAAAAATTCAGGGATACTTTTATGAAGCTCATCTGCCAGTTGAGCTGCCTTTCTTACCATCTCCACCTCGTATGGAGATTTAATCATGCGAATACTTCTTATAATATGAGACACATCCACCAGTTCCACTCCCTCAAACAGTCTTTGATAGAGAAGATAGTTTCTGGCAGGAAGCACATCAAGTTCAAGTCCCAATCTTTTACCGGGCTTAACATAATCAGGAAGGATAGAGAGGCTATTTAATGGTATAATATCCTGAAGTGGCGAATCTTTCCTTGCCCTGTGAATACTTTTTCTTACCATCAAAAGGGGATTACCCTCTTGAGGGACCCACAAATGGGCATCTTGATCAGTTCCGCAGAAATAATAGAGGTCGGTTTTTTGAACAATAAGGGCACCATCAATGTCCTGTTTTTTCAACCAGGATTGGAGATTCAATAATCTTTGTTTGACCTCGGTTTTTATGGGCTTTTCTTCCACTTTAAATACCTTGACTTGGAGTATAATAATTAATTATACCTTATAATTTAAAATATATTAAAATATTAAAAAATAGAGGAGATATCAATGAAATATAACACTGAGACTGAAAAGCTTCAGAAAGAGATAAGAATGCTTTTAAAGGAGAAAGATGCGATTCTCCTTG
>JALVMZ010000272.1 GCA_027032655.1 Desulfobacteraceae bacterium | reverse complement strand
CATATACATAACTCCCTATTATCTCTATATCTCCACAGTGAAATGGTAACCCATACCTGCTCCTCACATACATGGAAGACGGATTACTCACATCCACTATCACAAGCGTATCTCCACTATTAATCCGAAAATTATTCTTTATCATATAAATATAATCACCCTGCTTCACCATCCTGGTGTCACCACTATCATATATCTCACACGAATCCAGCACCTCAGCACCATCCTCCCCCACATGATAACTATACAGATACCCCTCTACACATAAATATACATAATCATTATCCACCACTATATCCCATACATTGTTAACTCCCCCCGAGTCATCTTTCCACAAAGTATCCTTTACATATATACTATCTATATCACTCACATCTATCATAAGAGGCCAGCTTCCCCCTGAATACACATAATCACCTCCTTTCTCTATTATACTCCCATGGTCAAGAGTTATTGCATCATCGTCATTGTACCACACCTGCTCAAGACCATCAGCATACCTCACCTCAAAATCACTCCCGTAATCCTCTGCTTTTGATACATATACATACTCTGAATCCCCTGTTATATACTTGTAGCCAAAAGTAGCCCACATAAAATTATATCCCTCTTCCCTCAAACTACTTATCTTTACAGGCTCCTCAGGAACACGCACATCCCACACCTCTACATCATCCACGCAGGCAAGATATAACCATTTCCTACTCCCCTCGTAGTGTATATCTACCACCGTATTACCTGCCTTTATACCATCACTTAATAACTCAAGCACACTATCCCTCACCTTAAATATCAATACCCCTGAACCACTCTTCACAAATAATAAATCTCTCAATGTATCTCTGTCAAGAAAACCAGCAGCACCCCATGACCATGATGAATACTCATGCCTCTCTGTATAAACCCCAACAGGTATTTTAATATCCATACCCCTTTTCTCTCCACCACTTATTATACCAACTATGCACCATATTAACATCATCTCTTCCTCCTCTCAGGTCCCCTTATAACAACCTCTATTAAAATAATACTCTTCCTTTTTCTCTCTTGTTATTCTGAAATAATCTGTAAGTACAACACTTCTCATCATAACCTCCTTATTATTAAAAACTTCACTTATTATACTCCTTTTTTTTATTCTGTCAACCCCCAAAAATGAATTCAGAATGACAGAAAAATAAGTTATCATCCTCAACCATATTATATTATAAAATGGTTTATATTTAATCAATTGACATTTTCTTTTTTTTAATTATCATTATTTTAATGGAGAGTAATGTAATAGAAAGAGTAAAAAACACAATAGAAAGATACTCAATGATAAAAAAAGGAGAAAGTATTCTTGTTGCTTTCTCACATGGTCCTGACTCCACAGCTTTATTTTATATTCTCCATACTTTAAGAAAAGATTACAACATAAAGTTGATAGCTTCCTATATCAACCATGGTTTAAGAAAAGAAACAGAACAGGAAGAAAAAAAAGCGAGAGAATTCTGCAGGAAGTATAATAGTGAACTTATA
>JALVMZ010000271.1:3199-4942 GCA_027032655.1 Desulfobacteraceae bacterium | reverse complement strand
TCCTTGGGATATCTTATGCCAAAAACCCCCATCTTTGCCATGGCACGAAACATCTCCCACGGGAACTCACCCTTTTCATCAATCTCCTGTGCCCTGGGGATAAGCTCGGTGTCCACAAATCGTGCCAAAACACTTCGCACCAGTTTTTCTGGATCAGACCTGAGTAGTTTCTTTTCCTTTTTTCCCATTATTATCCGCCCCTTTTGGTTATTCTTTTAATTGCTCTATCATCTCTGGAACAATCTCATGAAGGTCTCCCACAATTCCCCAGTCTGCCACCTGAAATATGGGTGCAGAAGGGTCTTTGTTGATGGCAATGATGTATCTTGAATTCATCATGCCTGCCCTGTGCTGGATTGCACCTGATATTCCGCAGGCAATGTAGAGTTCTGGTTTCACGGTCTGTCCTGTCTGACCGATCTGTCTTTCCTGGGGAATCCATCCCTCTTCCACTGCAACCCTTGTTCCTGCCACCTCGCCATTAAGAATGGATGCCAGTTCCTCAATCTTTTTAAATCCATCCTGACTTCCTACCCCCCTTCCTCCTGCTACAATCACCTTCGCACTTCCAAGGTCAACGCCTTTTTTCTCTGCTTTTACCACCTCCAGTATTCGTGACCTTATCTGATTCTCATCAAAGGATACAGGGACTTCAATAACATGACCCTTTTTGGGGGATATCCTGGCCTCCATTACGCCAGGCCTTACTGTTGCCATCTGTGGTCTTGAGTATCTGCAGGCAATGGTGGCCATTACATTTCCACCAAATGCCGGTCTGGTTTGAAGCAGTATTCCCTCATCAGGATCAATACTCAGTTCCGTGCAGTCGGCTGTAAGTCCTGTGCCTACTCTTCGGGATATCCTGGGGGCAAGGTCACGACCAATGTGTGTTGCCCCGAGGAGAAAGATATTGGGTTTGTATTCATTAATCAAACCTTCTATTACATTTGTAAATGATATGGTGCGATAATTTTTAAGCAATGGGTCATCAGCAAGGAACACCCTATCAGCACCATACTTGAACAGCTCTTCTACAATGGATGATACATTGTATCCCAGAAGCAGGGCAGATACATCCTGATTCAGTTCATCAGCCAGTTCCTGAGCCTTGCCCAGTAATTCAAAGGTGACCGGATGAATTGTTCCATCTCTTTGCTCTGCAAATACCCATACTCCCTTTCTATCACTGAAATCAGGTATCTCCCTGGGCTTTATATCGGACTTTATGGCCTTTTCCTTGCATACCTCAATGCATGTGCCACATGAGGTGCATCGCTCCAGGATATGAGCCTTTTTATCTTTTATCTCTATGGCATCATAGGGACAGGCCCTAAGGCATCTTCTACAGCCATTACATAGGTCAATCTCAATCCAAACAGTCATTTTATCCCTTCTCCTAATTTAAATAAGGTGTCCTGCCTTTAATTTTTCAATTAGTTTTGATACAGCCTCTTTGGGACTGCCATCGATTATCTCTGATTTCCTTTTGCCTTTTGGGGCAAAGGTCTTTATTACCTGGGTAAGGGAGCCAGAAAGTCCCACTTCATCTGTCTTAACTCCAATATCCCCTGCATTCCATATCTTGATGGGTGCTCTGGGAAGGCATGCGGATAGGAGATTCCCCATCACAGGATACCTGGGTGTGTTTAATTCACCAATTACAGTAATCAGTGCTGGCATGGGACATTCCACCCTTTCATATCCATCCTCAAGCCTTCTTTTTACAGTTATTTTCCCTTCGCT
>JALVMZ010000271.1:0-3189 GCA_027032655.1 Desulfobacteraceae bacterium | reverse complement strand
CCCTTCGCTTACCTCCTCTATTTCAAATACATAAGTGACCTGCGGGATATCCAGGTTATCTGCTACCTGGGGGCCAATCTGAGCAGTATCACCATCAATTGCCTGTCTTCCAGCAATTATCAGATCAAATTCCCCTATCTTTTTAATGGCCCTGCTGAGGGTAAAAGAGGTTGCCCAGGTATCTGCTCCTGCAAATGCCCTATCAGATAAGAGGATTCCTTCATCAGCGCCCATTCCCATTGCCTCAGATAAGGCATCAATAGCCTGAGGGGGGCCCATGGAAACGGCAGTTACCTTACCACCATTCTTCTCTTTAAGCCTTATGGCCTCCTCTAAGGCATGCCTGTCATCAGGATTGATTATACTTTCCACTCCTTCCCTTATGAGATTCCCTGTTTTGGGATCAATCTTTACTTCTGTTGTATTGGGAACCTGTTTTACAAGAACTATGATATTCATGAAATCCGCTCCTTGGAGATATATTCCTTAAATAATCCCCTTTTCTTTTAGTTCATTCAATCTATCCTTTGTATATCCCAGGATATTTCCAATAATTTCCTCATTATGCTCTCCAAACCTTGGAGGAAAATCCAGCTCTCTATTTCTTTTTTCAAGAAATGGGGTCATGTTTGGTGGGGGGGCAAGGGTGATTCTTTTCCCGGTTACCGGATCAGTGGTAAAAAGGAGTCTTCTTTTAACCAATGGATCAGCAATTACCTCTGGAATGGTCTGTATCTTGCTGACAGGAACGGTTATTGATTTGAACATCTCAATCAATTCCTGAGCAGGAAATCCCTCCGTGATACTATTAATTTCCCGGTTGATTTTCTCAACATCAGCAATCCTTCCAGCATTCTTTTCATATTCAGGTCTGTCAAGGCCCTTAAATGGCTCAAGGGAAACCATTGATTTCCATTGTCTGTCATTTCCCACAGCAAGATATATGAATCCGTCTTTGGCCCTGTAAACAGAAACAGGGCAGAAAAACTCATGGGTATTACCTCTTCTGGTAATTGTCTTATTAAAGCTGGATGTGAATGTAATGGGCACAGTAAGCCAGGAGACCGAGGATTCAAACATGGAGAGATTGATTTCAGTTCCCTCTCCTGTGATGGCACGCCGGTAAAGTGCCTTCATGATCAGCCCATATGCATGCTCACTGGCTCCCATATCGGGCAGAGGAATGCCCAGCACCTGAGGATCACCATCCGGTTCCCCTGTTAGTTCCATGAGTCCAGAACGGGCCTGCAATATGGGATCATAGGCTGCCTCATTGCTATCAGGACCAAACCCCGTAACCCCCAGCCATATAATGTCATGTTTTATGTTCTTGAGAGAGTCATAGTCAATGCCCAGTTTTTTATAATTCCTGGGCAGTTGATTTGTGGCAAATATATCCACATTAAGCTTATTGATCAGTTCTTTAAGTATCTCTTTTCCTTCTGGTTCAGCCAGATTGAGGGTAATTGCCTTTTTCCCTGCATTAATGCAGAGAAAGTAGGCATTCATTCTCTCCTCCCCCAGGACATTTTCTCCAATCAGCCTATTTGGGTCACCATAGACAGGATGTTCTACCCTGATTACATTCATTCCATCCTGTGCCAATCTGTAAGTGAGATAGGGGAGAACTGTGGCCTGCTCAAGAGAAAGCACCGTAATATTGTTAAAGATTTCCATTGGATATCCCCTGGTAGGTATGGATTAAGATAATTGGTGCTATTCCTGTATACTGTATACAGGTTTATGTCAAGGACTTTTTGGGCGTCTTCTTCTGGGGTGTTTCTGGTATCTGAAGACTGCTCTGTTATGCTCTTCCAGTGTCCTGGAAAAATAATGGGAACCATCATTCCTGGAAACGAAATAGAGGTAGTCTGTATCAACAGGGTTCAGCACTGCCTTTATGGAACTTATTCCCGGATTACATATTGGGCCTGGTGGCAGACCTCTGATCACATATGTATTATAAGGGGTGGGTCTCCTGAGATCCGCCTTTGTTAGATTACCATTAAATTCCTTTAAGCCATATATGGTGGTTGGGTCACTTTCAAGCCTGAGGCCCTTTCGCAGTCGATTTAAAAATACTGATGCTATTAGTGGTTTTTCACTTTCAAGTGCGGTCTCCTTTTCAACAATTGATGCAAGTGTTATCACATCCTCAAAACTCATGCCCGTTTCCTTTACTTTCTCTCTTAATGGGTCTGTCATCTGTCTGAACCGCATCACCATGGTGTGTATTATCTTCTGAGGAGCAAGGCCTGAAGCGAACCTGTAGGTGTCAGGATAAAGATACCCTTCTAAAGAAGGCCCTGATATACCATAACTGTGGGCCACCTTTGAGTCGTTAGCAAGTTTGATGAATTCTTTTCCATCTGTGATTCCTTTATCCTGCAGGAGTTTTGCTATCTGTTTTATTGTATATCCCTCAGGAATGGTAACTGCATGTGTTAGCACCATGCCTTTGGTAAGGATATTTATGATCTTTACAGGCGGCATATGGGTATTCAGGATATATTCTCCTGCCTTAATATCTTTTCCTGCCCCGGTTATCCTTAACCACATATAAAACAGACCCTTTGAAGTAATAAGGCCCTTTGTGTGGAGTTGTTGGGATATATCAAATGCTGTTTCCCCCCGTTTAATTACAATTTTTTTTGGAATGCTCACCCTTGATGGGGGGGTTATAAGAAAATAGGCAAATTGAATAGAAGCAAAGACCACGGCCAGAAAAATAAGCCCTGAAATGGTTATTACCGATCTTCTCATCCCATTAATTCATAAGCCCTTCTTTTTATCTTTTATATAATAATTCATATCAATTGTCTGGTAAATACAAATCAGGTGTGGAGTAAAGCGCCCGAGGTGATAGGGTATTCTGGTGCTATGGTGGTAATGTTTTAATTACTGCTCAATCTGTGTTATTATGAGAATATGGCTCAGTGGATTAAATTCATAGAGCCACTGGAGTGGGGATGAAAGAAGAATCCAGATTATTTTAATAGGGAGGATTCAAAATGGCAAAGGTTCGGATGGTAAGATGTGCCATATGCTCAAAAAGGAATAAGGCGTGCAGATTTTTGGAAGGAGAGGGGCCTGATTTCTGTCCCACGATAAATAAGAGGTCATTTATTGGGGATATTTTAAAGGAGTATGACAAAAAAGAGATATATCATTTTGCAAGAATGGCCTCGA
>JALVMZ010000270.1 GCA_027032655.1 Desulfobacteraceae bacterium | reverse complement strand
CTCCTCTTTTTTAATTCGTCTGATCTTCAACTTGCACCTGGAAATAAAAACCCACCGCTCAGGTGAGTAATTAATAACATTAATTGAAATAAATCATAAAATGAATTAACATTCTGGAAAATATAAAACTAAAACAAAACATATAAAAAATCAACCAATTTCTAAAGAGAGAGCTTTGCAAAAAACATTATGTCAGACACCATCAGGATAATGAACCGGATGACAAAGGATTGTGAAAAGACATTCTGTTACAATATAAACAGGATCTTACGATAATAATAAAAAGAATATAAATACAGGGAGATTAAATTATGAGAGAAAGACAGTATGTAGTGGATGATTTAAAAGTGGAAGATTCATGGCGACTGTTCCATATAATGGCCGAATTTGTGGAGGGATTTGAAACCCTGCCCGATGTATATCCTGCAGTTAGTATATTTGGTTCAGCCAGGTGCTCTTCAAGAACCAGGACATATAAGATGACAGAAAAGATTGCACGGCTTTTAGTGGAAAATGGATTTAATATTATATCAGGCGGGGGACCAGGTGTTATGGAAGCTGCAAATAAAGGGGCATATGAAGCGGGGGGTAAATCTGTAGGACTTCACATTGAACTTCCAAGCGAACAGAAACCCAATGATTATGCAAATGTGCGACTTGCATTTAAATACTTTTTTATCAGAAAGGTAATGTTTGTAAAATATGCAGTTGCCTATGTGATTATGCCAGGAGGCTTTGGAACCCTGGATGAACTTTTCGAAGCACTTACTCTGATTCAGACCAGAAGGATACGCTCTTTTCCTGTAATCCTGTTTGATAGCAGTTACTGGGGAGGGATGGTTGACTGGATTAAAGGGACCTTACTTAAAAAAGGCTCAATTTCAGAAGAGGACCTCGATATATTCACTGTCTTTGATGATCCCAATGATGTGGTAAATCTAATAAAAAGGACCGTTATAATTTAAATGAATAGTTTAAAGCCTGAATTAAATGAACTAAAGCAAATTGCCCCAGGATTTAAACTGAATATTGAATCACATCATCTGGAACTATTTAATATCTTTATAGACGAATTAATTGAATGGAACAGCAGGACAAATTTAATAGGCCCCCTTAATAGAAAACAAATCGTCATTGAACTTATATTGGACTCACTTGTTCCAGCTCCACATCTGCCCATAAATAGTCATATTTTCGATTTCGGTTCGGGGGGAGGTTTTCCAGGCATCCCAATTAAGATATACCTTGAAGATTTACCCGTGACCCTGATTGATAGGAGTTCCAAAAAGACATCATTCCTCAAATATATTGTTAGAAGACTGAAGTTAAAGGATATTCATGTCATTAATACAAGGATTGAAGAAGGAAAATGGTGCACCTCTGATAAGGGCTCACAGGTTATAACTGCAAAGGCACTGGCTCCCCTCCAGAAGACCATTAAGTTATGTTCTCCCTATCTTGCTGATAATGGAATTCTCATATATTATGGCGGCCAGATACAGAGGGAAAATTCAATTAAAATTGAACACCTCTTAAATGAATACAATCTCCAGCTTCAAAGAAGAATTGAGTATCAATTGCCCGGATTGAAGGGAAAAAGAAACATATTAATGTTTATGAAGCAATAGATACATGAATTTTACTATCTCTTTCTCAATAGATCCATTACTGCTTCCAGTTGAAGATTGATAAATTTATCCAGAGTCAATCGGTGTTTGAAGTGCCATCTCTTCAATACCCACATATGTGCCATCATAATGATATTATATGCCATAAGATCCACATCCACCTCTTTAAATATCCCCTTCTTTATACCCTCTTCTATTATTTCTGAAAATATCTTTGAGACCTCTACTTCCAGTTGCATCACCTTCTTTTTTGAAGGTTTATCAAGAGAACTCGACTTTTGATATATTAAAAGTGCCTTTTCCCTCTGTTGGTCCACAACCCGAAAGTAAAGGATTGTTGCAATGGCAAGCTTCTCTTCAGGGTCTTCTATATCTTTTTCTTTAATCTCTTTTATCAGGCTGCTTCTGAAGGTATTGAGCACATCCTCCATTATCATTCGCATAATCTCGGACTTCTTTTTTACATAATGATAGGCCACGGGAAGGGTAACACCTGCAAGCTCTGCTATCTCCTCTATTGAAGTTGCAGTGAAGCCCTTTTTTGCATACAGCACGGCAGCAGCATCAATAATCTTTCTTCGAACCATATCTGATGATGCAATCTGATCAAGCACTGTTAACTTCTTTGTTCGCTGATCAATCATTTTGATTAACACTCCTTAAAAATATGATCAGGGGCCTGAGATACCCCAGGCCCTACTTTTCAATACTATTTATGATATTTAAAAGAGACATTCACCCTTGCACGGTAGCTCTTTACCTTTCCGTCCTCTATGGTCACATCGAGTCTCGTTATTTCGGCTACTCTCAGGTCTTTAAGACTCTCTCCTGCAGTTTCAACTGCGGTCTTTGCAGCCTCTTCCCATGATGTATCGCTTGTCCCTACAAGTTCAATAATTTTATAGGTGCTCCCTGCCATATTACTTCCTCCTTGAAAAAAGGGTTAATATTCTAAGATATAATACCTCCACTCTTGTTGAAATCCTGAATATATCACCTCATCTATCACCTCCATTTCTTAATAGCTTAAACTTATTTTTTATGTCTAAGAATAATATTTTTTAAAAAATAGTGTCAAGTCCGCTTTTTTGAATATTGACATGTTGAATTTTTTCATATACTGATATCCTAAAAAACGCTGCCGGTGTCCCGTGAAGGGATGAAAAGGGAAGTCGGTGAAAATCCGACGCATTGTGGCCGATGCTGTGATCCCGGGATAAAATCCTGCACAATGCTCCGGGGGATTTAACCGGATCAAAAGTCACTGTCAGGCACTTAATTCTTTGATCCTGTTGGATATTATTCTCGGGAAGCCCGTAAAAAACCGTATTCCAAAAAGATAACAGGGACAAAAGAATTAAGTGCAGGATGGGAAGGCGAGTGCAGGACGGGTAAGCCAGAAGACCTGCCGGGGGCGTAAGGATGGGATCGCCATAAACCCATCCAGGTCAAAGTATGCTTTGGCTTGGATGGGTTTTATTTTTTTAAAAAGGAGGTAATAATCATGGAATGGGAAAAGGCGCTTCAGGAGATTAGACCTTTATCTGAACAGTGGCTTCAAAAGGCCAGAGAGAGATTGGATGATCTTACCAAACCAAGGGGTAGTCTTGGTATGCTGGAAGATATTGCTGCAAAATATGTGGGTATAAGGCAGGAGAGTCCCATTCAATCCCCTAAAAAGGGTATATTTGTATTTGTGGGTGATCATGAAGTGGTCCAGGAAGGCGTCAGTGCATATCCCCAGGAAGTAACAGCCCTCATGGTCAGGAATTTCCTGGCAGGTGGTGCAGGAGTAAATGTGCTTGCAAGATGTGCGGGAGCTGAGGTAACTGTTATAGATATTGGAATGAAGGAGGAGCTTAAGGATGCAGAGGGCCTGGTCAAGAAAAATGTAAGAAGATCTGCAGGTAATATTGCCAGAGGCCAGGCCATGACCCTGGAAGAGGCACGAGAGGCTATATCCGTGGGATTTGAAATGGCAAAGGAGGCCCACAGAAGAGGTCTAACACTAATAGGAACAGGAGATATGGGAATAGGAAACACGACACCTTCGTCTGCCATCTTCTCATGCCTCCTGCCTGCAGAGGTGGAGGAAGTAACCGGTAAGGGAACAGGGCTAAATGCGGCGGCAATCAGGCACAAAGTGGAGATAATAAAAAAGGCCATTGAAGTGAATTCAGATAACATGAATGATCCACTGTCCATACTTGCTTCAGTGGGCGGACTGGAAATTGCAGGTATATGCGGGCTCTGTATTGGTGGCGCATATTACAGGATCGGTGTGGTGGTGGATGGATTCATCTCTTCTGCCGGTGCACTGGTTGCTATGAGGATGCATCCACTTATAAAGGATTATCTTTTTTTCTCACACTGCTCCAGTGAAAAGGGTCATAGGGTTATGTTCATAAAAGAAGGGATAAAACCCATGCTGGATCTGGATCTCAGGCTGGGGGAAGGAACAGGGGCAGCTATTGGAATGCAGATCATAGAAGATGCCATAAGAATATACAATGATATGGCAACATTCAGCCAGGTAGGAATAACACCTGGTGCATAATAAAAAGACAGGAAACACCTGGAGTAAACACTTCCATGAGAGGATTTAAAACCGCAATCTCCACTCTTACCATCATACCAGTAGGGGAAGGACAGAAGAGATATTTTAAGGAATCCCTCTACTGGTTCCCTGTTATCGGACTCCTGATTGGTGGGGGCCTTGCAGGGTTGTGGAGATTGTGGTCGGTATTGGATATTGATTTTAACATTGGACTTGCAGGCTTAATACTCCTTTTTCAATTAATATTAACGGGATGCCTCCACATGGATGGGCTTGCTGATTTCGTCGATGCCCTGGGATCCAGACAGGGTCGGGAGGGCAGGCTCATTATTATGAAAGACCCTCATATCGGGACATTCGGCGTATCTGCCATTGTGATGGACCTAATGCTTAAGCTCATCTTTGTTCATCAATTAATAAATCAGAATAACATACTCTTATTTGTTCACATAATGGTAATATCAAGGTCCATGATGGTGGAGCTTATCTCCACCCTCCCATATGCAAGAGGGGAACAGGGCACAGGATGGCCATTTGTCTCATCATCCACCACAAAAGCCAGATTTATTTCCCTTATCATCACCGTGCTTATTATTTTTGTAATAGGTGGAGGGATATTTTCCGTTGCGCTTCTGTTATCAGCCCTGTTATTTACCTGGATACTTTCAAAAATCTATTTGAGGTTATTTGGTGGTATCACCGGGGATCTCATGGGTGCATCCAACGAGATGATTGAGATAATGCTTATGTTTATTTGTGCCATCTCTGGAACAATATATGGAA
>JALVMZ010000269.1 GCA_027032655.1 Desulfobacteraceae bacterium | reverse complement strand
CAGTGTGTCAGGAACAGCCGCATTTAGTTGTTCGGATTTTAATGTACAGCAACCTTCCGGTTGCGCTCAAGTAAGTTTTGCCATCTGGAACAACGGGGGGTGTAACGGTCCCGGTAAAGGGAGCTTCCGGGCTTATGTGAAAGAGATACCGGATGTTTCTGTCAGCCATTCTGACAGCTGCAAGGCTATTCCAGAAGACTGCAAGCTAAAGGAGGAATGGGTGTGTTTTTATCCTCCCGTGTCGAATTACTCTGGTATTCAGGAGGACTACTGCATAAAAACGGTTTCAAACTATCACGTTGTTACTTACTATAACAAACCTATCTGTTACGACTTTAGGTCCTCTAACATGGGCCTGAAGTGGAAAGTTTGTATGAACGGAGAAGAAATAACTGCTGTTTCTCCAGACGGGCAGGTTTACAAGCTTGGAGGCTATGAGTTTCCCAAGGGATGGACTTACATAAAGCGTGTCTATACCTGTCCCAAAGAAGAAGGACTGAACATAGATGAGGCTATTAACAGGGGGACCTATATCAAAGAGCACTCCTACCTAAAGGAAAACAAAGTTGGTTTCTCTGGCCAGGTAGGATGTGCGGAGGTTAACGGTAAATGGGTTTGCTATGCAAACAACAAAGCCTATTCCTCCATGCAGGAATGTAAGGCCGAGTGTCAGATGGAAGCCTCAGCAATCGTTCCCAATGCACCTTATAAAGTCTGTTCTGTCAACGATTCGGAGGGAGTGTATGTCTGTAAGGTTGCCATAACAGGTAGGCAGATTCGTGTTCTTAGAGGAGATGTCAGGATGGAATCTCAAGGGGATACCTATAGTTATGAAAGTGGAGAAGACTCTGAGCCTAACCGAGTAGATACCAGTTCTGAAGAGAAAGCTACCTATGAGTTTAGGACCTGTAAACAGCAAGTAAGTGGAGACGGCAGTTTGGATCTCGTGTGTCCTGTAAGTTCCGGGGAGAAGGTGATTAAGGACTGTTACTGTGATACTTCAGATGAGGCGTGGAGAGCAGCTGCTGTCGTAGAGACGATGAATAACATGGCTCATGACATTATTTGTTCAAGTTCTCCACCTTAAGAGGATGGGATGAGGGCTGTTTTACTGGCGCTTCTTTTTACTACTTCTGCTTATGCATTAACCGGTAGCTTCTTTCAAAATGATAGAGAATATGGTCTCACAGATGAGTTTTATTCAGTTTCCGAGATAGGGAACATTACTCTTCCTGAGAATTGTATTCTTGTTCCTTGTTCAGAAGCAGTTAAGTACATTGGTAACCTAACTTATTCTGCTAACTACTTTATCTGTGGTAATAGTGTGGTTGATGCTAACTCAAAACAGATTTGTTCAATTACTGAGCTTTCAGGGAAAAAGTATGTTGAATGTGGCGGAAGTTTCCTTCCCGAAAATCAAAAATTCAGAGCTTTTGTTTCATGTCCGATTTTTCCTGAAGATGAGGAAAATTCAAGTTCTACCGAAGAGACCTCATATCTCAACTTTACTCCTGAAGAAGGAGCTTACTACTGTGCAAAAGATATGAATGGTGATGATTTCTTTGATAGTGCAGGCGAGATTCAGCAATGCATTAAAGCTGATAACGGGAAATACATCTGTCCAATAGACAAAGTGGCTTGTGGGGCCACTTACGAGAAACCTCTGTGTCCTGAAGGAACTCTTAACACGCAAAGACACATGTGTCAGGCTGATGTTACTGTTAAGTGTCCGAGCGGATATACTTGGGACTCCTCAATTGATAAGTGCGTTTTAACTCCTACCTGTCCTGACGGCGGAGTTTTGAATACTGTCAGAGATAGGTGTGAGAAGACAGTTATAAATGAGTGCCCGGAAGGTTATACCTACGACAGCGTTCACGATATTTGCGTTAAGAGCGTTGACTGTGGAGACGGAGTATTTATTCCTGAAAGGAACAGGTGTGAAAAGTCCGTGACTCTTACCTGTCCCGCTGGCTACACTCTGGTTGGTGATAAGTGTGTAGCTGATCCTGCTTGTCCTTCTGGGACTACGTATAACCCGACTTACAACAAGTGTGTGGAGTCGTTTACTAAAGACTGTCCATCAGGATATACATACAATCCTTCAACTAACAGGTGTGAGGCAAATCCTGTTTGTCCAAGCGGTTTTATCTACAACAGAAACACTAACAGGTGTGAAAAGCAGGCAGACATTAGCTACAGGTGTTCCTCTAACGGCCAGACTTATTCAAGTCTAACTACGTGTCAAGCTAACTGTAAGGTGAGTGGGAGTTGTAGTGAAACTCAGCAATATTTGTGTGGAATGATGATTCCAGTTCCTCCATATGATTTAGGTGTAACTGTAGATGATAGCTTATCAGGCTATTGTTCGAATTTTAGGGATTATCCCGCTTGTTCTGAAAGTGTAAACAAATGCTCTGTTTGTGCAGAAATACCACAGGCTTCTGGGTATCCTTTGTTTGTTTATATTTGTGCAAAATTTAGCTACACCTGTTCTCTTAACGGACAATCCTATTCTGACCTCTCAACCTGTCAGGCTAACTGTGTAACTACTGGAACCTGCTCCCAAGTAGGCAGCTGTCCTCCCGGTTCTGTTCTCTCTAACGGAATTTGCGTGGCCAATCCATCTTGTCCATCTGGAGGGACTTTTGACGGGAATGCAGATGTCTGCTGGACTAACTATACTCCTGTTTGTCCTGCTGGAACTACCTATGACAGTAATGCCAATCTGTGTGTAGCAACGCCTATCTGTAGTTCTGGAACTCTGAATCCTGACACAGACAAGTGCGAGCTTGTAGCAAACAAAGACTGTGGAGGCTGGACTTACGACAGCAATCTGAATGTTTGTTATTCAAGCCCTGTATGTTCTTACGGCCTTTACAACGAGGATTTACGTAAGTGCGTTGCTACAGTTTCAAGGAACTGTGGAACCTATACTTATGATAGTGTTAACAAGGTATGCTACCTTCCTGTTAAGTGTCCTGTTGATACAGCATTCTCCCTCAAGGATACAATAGGTTATTCGGCAGAGCTTGATAAATGTGTTTCCGAAGCAGAACACATCTGTCCGTCCGGAGACACTTACACCTATACGTGGAACAGGAGTGTCCTGAAGTGTGAGCTTGTTCCTATCTGTAAGGATGGAGTCTTTACTCCAGAGACGAACGGCTGCTACGTCGGCGACTTAACTTGTCCGGTTGGAGACTATCCTTGTTTACCTGTTGGTGGAAAGAACTACTGTTCTCCCAATCCTTGTGAGCAATGGAGTTCTGCTATTGAATATGATGATACTCAGGAGGGCGCAAACGATAAGCAAGCAGACGGTCAGGTAGATGAAAACGGATGTCATGGAACTATTTACATCTTTAATGGAAACGATTATCGTTGCAGACCTCCGGGATTACAGACGGGAGGGTCTAACTGTTGTAAGAAAACAACAACTTGGTTTGGTCTCGGTCAATGTAATGAAAGAGAGAAAATCCTTGCCAAGTTACGCTCCTGGGGGAAGCTTGATGGCCAGTGTCATTATGTAGGAAGCTACTGTGCTGTTAAGGTATTTAAGCTCTGTATTCAAAAGAAAAAGACATACTGTTGTTTTCATTCCGTTTTAGCACGCATTATCCAGGAACAGGGGCGTCAGCAACTTGGTATAGACTGGGGTGAACCTAAGTCTCCAAACTGTCGTGGTTTTACTCCTGAGGAATTCCAGAGGATAGACTTCTCAAAGATTGACTTTTCCGAGTGGTATGAGGATCTTCAAAAACGTATCACGGAGAACCTCAATGTCTTTAAGAATGAAATGCCGGGGAAAATTCAAAACTACTACGAGAACCTCCAGAAGTATTAGGAGACGCCATGAGGAAAGGGTTGCTTTTCCTTTTTATGCTTGTGTTTCCTGTGTCTTCTTTTGGAGGCGGGTTCTTTGGTTCAGATAAAGAAACGGGATGGTTCTGGAAGAAAGAGGGCCAGGAAAGCCAGGAAAAGAAGGAGGAAGCGAAGAAGAGAGAGAAAAGAGCCAAGAAATTTGTGCATGCAGAAATTAAACAGTCTAAAGAGCTGAAAAACAAAGACGCCGAGCTTTTAGCGTCTCTGCCCGTCAAACTAACGGAGAAAGACTTGGAGAAGTTAACCCCGGTCCAGATAGGAGAGCTATATAGTCTGTATGTAGAGAGAGCTCTCTACAAACCGAATGTAGCTGATTACGAAAACATTTTGCTTATCCAGAACTATGCAATGAGGAAGTCAGTGGCTTATACGGTGGCTTTACAGAAAGTTCTCAGGGAGCATCCGGAGTGGAACCCTGCTGTTTCGCATCCCCCTTCAACGTTTGGCCGCCGCGTGGATTTCTTAGCTAAGGAAGAGAGGATTTCTCAGATGCTACAGAAGTGGAAGGATAGAGCGGGATTGTATTTCTTTTTCCAGGAAGGCTGTACCTTCTGTGAAGCTCAGGCTCCAATCTTAAAAAGGTTTCAGCGTTTTTCAGGCTGGAAAGTTTTGGCTATTTCTACTACAGGAGGTTGTTTGAGGGAATTTCCTGACTGCACTCAGGATTATGGCCGTCTTGCAGAAAAGCTTGGAGTTCCCGTCTTTCCTGCGATTTTTCTTGTTATTCCTGACTTCAAGGATGGTAAGCCTTTGATTCAGCCGGTTTCCTATGGACTTGTAACTCTTGATTCACTTAAAAGAACGGTTTACGAAATTCTCTATACGATTGAGAATGGCCATCCCCCGGAAGTTGAGAAAAAGGATTGGGAGCTTAAGGAGAAACCCGAAATCAAGGAGGTCTCTATCCCTGAAAAGCTTGAGAAGATAGCATCTCTCCTAAATAAAGTAAGAGAGAAGAAGAAGGAACAGGAAATTAGCCAAGCTATAGAGAACCAATTGTGGAGTGAATAATGAGAAAGCTATTGGCCGCTTTGACTACGGTAATTGTCTTTAGCTCCAGTGCGTCAGGTCTGGACCTTAAGGAGGCATACGACGATATTCTCAAAAACACTACAAATCCCAAAGTTGTTCAAGGACAGGAAAGGGGGTATGTTACTTTAGGTTCTGTGTACTACAGAGTGCCTCATTCAACCCTGAATCTTGTTACCTTTCAGCCCCCAAAAATTAGAGCGGGATGTTCTGGAATAGACCTCACTTTTGGTTCACTGTCCTACCTTAATCTTGACCAGATAGTTCAGTGGTTAAAACAGATTCTTCAGGCAGCCCCTGGAGTTGCTTTTGAAATTGCGTTGAAGAAGTTCCTTCCTGGAGTTGCTAACGTATTGAACGAGCTTTCAACTACGGCTCAGCTTGTTAACCAGATGGGAGTTGACTCCTGTCAGGCCAGTAAGGCTCTTGTCTATCACTTATTTGGTTTCTCATCTAAAATGACCGAGGCGGAACAACAGAAGAGTATGAATGATAACGCTAAAACAGGTAATGCTGATGATTTCTTTGCGTCGCTTAATAAGGCTCTGAAGGATTTTAATCAGTCTTTGAAGGATTGGTTGTCTACGTCTGAAGGGAAAGCGTATCAACAAGAGATAGCGGAGATAAGGGGTGACCTACTTTACAGGCAGCTTGAGAAAAAGTTTGGAAAGGATTTTGATAAAAGCAACACATGGGCTGCAGTCCAGTTCCGTTTGATTGCTTCATTAATAGGTG
Organism: Desulfobacteraceae bacterium; assembly: GCA_027032655.1. Lineage (GTDB taxonomy): Bacteria > Desulfobacterota > DSM-4660 > Desulfatiglandales > JALVMZ01 > JALVMZ01. The sequence goes on along the minus strand of JALVMZ010000269.1, from coordinate 31,693 downwards.
ACGTCATTATTTCCCGTAAGGAAACAGACGAAGCGGGAAGTGACCCAGGAAGTAGTCAGCTTTACAATGTTCAATATGTATCGCCAGTGCTCAACGTAGCCAGACTCTTTCACGTGGACAGTTCTGGTATCGGGTATGTATACGGGATTAAGGATTACAAAGATGCTCTTGGCGAGTTTAGAGGTGTAGATGTGTCAGGAAAAGAAGACCTATACACAGTAATGAAAGATCTTTGTTCAGCTGCTCCTCCCTCTTATCAGTCCTATTGCACCAGCGAGCCAGGATTCCCAGGGCTTGTGAAAGCATACATGTATAGCATTCTTCACAAAATAGAAACCCATACTCCCTTAAGCGATAAGGAAAAGCAGTTCGTGGGAGCTACACCTCTGCCTATTCTAAAGTGGCTTAATACCCTTGCTTACTTCCCTGGAGTTGGTGAGAACTTTATCGAAGGAAGTAAGGATTACATCGCCTCTTACTACGTTGAGGCCCTGATAAGGGACGGACTGTATGGTATCTCTGGCCTGCCATGGAAAGATATGAGTGAGGAGCAGAGAGACTTCATAAAGGTCCTTTACAGCATGGCCGGGAGAAGATTAAAGGAACTTCAGGATATCAGAGAGAAAACAAAGTTTCCTATAAAGACCTTTAACCAGTTCGCCAACTTCGTTAACCACTATGAGAAGGCTGTTGTTACTTCTCTTGCCAATAAGGACATCTTTACATCTCTGTAAGGAGAACAGATGTTTGTTCCAGGGGGAGAAATCAAAGTTGACAAAGAGTTCCTTCAGTTCCTTCCGAAAAGAGGGAACGTGTTCTTGCCTGCTGACTCGGGTATTCCTATAGAGGAAGTTTCCTCTCTTTCTTTGAGGTTGTCTGTCAGTTCTTTTACAGCCTTTCTGATAAGAAAGGCTCTGATATCAGCACTTGCAGGTTTAGAAATGCCTCCCATTTCTTTTGCCGGGTGTACTGTCTCTCTAACTCCAAATCAAAGAGGAATTAAGATTCGCCTCTTTAACGAGGATGAGAAAAAAGGTTCTTCCTTTATCGTTCCTTACGGAAGGGCTATCCCTCTATATCAGGCCTTGAAACCGTCAGCAAGGTATGTGGAAGAAGTCTACTCCTTAGAAGGAACGGCTGTTTTGATACTCACGCCAGATGTGGATCAGTTGTTAATGTCTGACGGTAGTCAAAGCCAAAGTTTTGACCTATCAGGAGTTTTTCTTCTTAGGGAAGTCCTATTAAGAGTCTTGATTAAGAAAGCAACAAACGTGGCTTTTAGAGAGGGTAAATTTAAGCTGATATCTTCTGAGAATGCTGCTCGTTTAAGAGATATTATAGTCAGTTTTGGAAGATTCAGGACTCCCTTGACTAAGCAAGTTCTTGTATCCATTCTGAGTGTGTGCTGACATGGCGTTAGTAATTGTGGAATCTCCAACGAAAGCTAAGAAAATACAGGCCATTCTCGGAAGGGGATTTACGGTAAAGGCAAGCCTTGGCCATATCCGGGACCTACCATCAAACGAGTTTGCCGTAGATCTGGAGAAGTTAAAAAAAGGGAGCTTCCCCTTCGTATTTTCCCTCCTTCCGGGAAAAGGCAAGATAGTAAAGGAGCTTAAAAAATTGGCCAGAGGACAGCTCGTCCTCTGTGCCTCTGACCCTGACAGGGAGGGAGAAGCGATAGCATGGCACATAGCAGAACTTCTTAAACCTCACGCTAAGGAAATCAAGAGGATAGAGTTCCATGAGATAACTAAGAGGGCGATCCAGAGGGCTGTTAAAGAGCCCCGGGAAATAGACAGGAACAGAGTTAATGCGCAGTTCGCCCGTAGGGCCATAGACAGAATATTGGGATATCTGATTTCTCCGGAGCTCCAGAAAGAACTCGGCAGGAGTTCCCTATCTGCCGGTAGGGTTCAGTCAACCGTCTTAGCCGAGATAGTTAAGAGAGAAAAAGAAATAAAAAAGTTTGTCCCAAAGCCTTTCTGGATTGTAGAAGCTCAGCTTGAAAAGGACGGAAAGAGGTTTATTGCCAGAACGGATAAGTTCTGGGAAAAGGAAAAGGCTCAAGAGAACCTGTCTTATAAAACTCTTAAGGTCGTCAAGGCTGAGAAGAGGAGGAGACTTGAGAAACCAAAATCACCGTTTACTTCCTCAGTCTTACAGCAAGAGGCTAACAGGCTCTTTAGGTGGAGTCCTGAGTTCACAATGAAAATTGCTCAAGAGCTCTTTGAGAACGGTTACATTACCTACCACCGTTCAGACTCTCCGAGGCTATCTGAAGATGCCGTTTTAATGCTCAGAAACTTGATAAATCAGCTCTACGGCAAGGAATACCTGCCTGAAAAGCCTTATATTTACAAGGCCAAAGGGGACGCTCAGGACGCTCACGAGGCTATAAGACCAACTAACTTGACTCCGCAGGGAGCTCCAGAAGTTCTCAGGGGCAGGCTCACTCCGCAACAGCTCAAGCTCTACACACTTATCTGGAAAAGAGCAGTAGCCTGCCAGATGTCTCCGGCCGTTTGGAATACCCAAACCGTTGTCCTGCAGAACGATCTGGGAACAAAGTTCACGGCCAAAGGGAAGGCCCTTGTCTTTGAGGGATGGAGAAGAGTCTATAACGCTGAAGTGGACGAGGAAGGGGAAGGAATCCTACCTGACTTGCAAGCAGGTGAATTCCTGCGGGCAGAAGTAAAGCTGAAAGAAGACAAAACTAAGCCGCCATCCCGTTATTCAGAAGGTTCCATCGTTAAGTGGATGGAGAAGACAGGCGTAGGCCGTCCCTCTACGTATGCCTCTACCGTGAAGACCCTGAAAAAGAGAGGTTACGTAGTCGTTAAGTCTGGAAAGATGGTACCGACGGATACGGCGTTTAAGGTCATAGAGTTTCTTGAGAAGAAACACCCTTGGATGCTTTCCCCGGAACTTACGGCTGAGATGGAAAAACATTTAGACCTCGTAGAACAGGGAAAGCTGGACTGGAGAAGGCCGGTTTTGGAAACAGCAGAAAAGGTCAGGGAGCTTTTACCTCTCTTGAATGAAAAACCTAACGATACACCAACGGAGAAACAGCTTTCTTTTGCCAGAACGTTATCTGAACGGCTTAAAGAGGAAATTCCGGGAGAGGTTCTTATTTCAAAGAAGAAACTCTCTGAGTGGATTACAAAGGCCAGAGAGAAAATAGCTCAGCAGAAGACCAAAGCTCCCTTGAGCGAAAAGCAGAAGGCCGTTATAGAGAAAAACGGAGATGAGAAGGTTAAGAAAGCTCTGCAAGAGGGGAATTATGGCTACTGCCGCAGGTGGCTGGACGGGTTTTTCAAGAGCCTGGAAAAGAAGAAGAGGGGAAGGAGGAAAGGTTGAGGGTAGAAGACTACTTAGAACTCCTACTTCAGATGTTGGGGGATCCCTTCAAGAACGGGTTTGTCCTCAGCCTTTGGAGGAGAATATAGTATGAATTTACACAGTTCTATGGACATCCTCCACAAACATTGGAGGCATTAATATTTTTACTATCTTTGTAGATGACTTTGTTGTTCTCTTTAGCCTTTCAATCTCATAATGAAAACATTCCCGAAGATTCATATTAAATCTTGATGGATATATCGTGAGAACTTGAACCTCATCTTCTCCATCTATTAATTTGCACGAGAGAAACCATACTGTTGTTGGTTCTGGGTAAGTTAAGACAGGAAAAGAGTGACTTTTTACTTCTCTATAAGTAAATACTTTCCCTATTAACAATTTTTCTTCTTCAGATTCCATCTGAAGGTAAGCTATCATCGCATCTTTGCTCTTGACTATTGTCTTAATTACTATATCAAGATCATTTGGATGATTTAGGGGAATCTTATCCTCTACTTTTCTCTTACAAAAGTGGAGTTCCCTTTCTGTTATCTTTCCGTTTACACATTTTTCTTCAAGGTTCTTACATGTTTTAGCCCTTGGAGAAGTTTTACGATTGTACTTTTGGAAAAGGCTCTGAGCATAGTTTGAATTGCAGTCAACTTCTCGCCAGTAAAATTTACCTTGCTGAATCATAGCGAGAATAAGTAAGGCTTTGTTCATCAAATTTCCATCAATCAGACACAAGAGTAACCTCTGATGGAACCTTAGTGTTCAAAGAAAAAGAAGGTACAGGTTTGGATTTTTCGAAGTCTATCTGGATGGAAAAACCTACATAATCAAGCTGTTTTATGATGAACTGTTCTTGAGTTAGTGTTCTGTGGTTTAGGAATTTGGTATTCCCACTTTTAACTGCTTCTTCAAGTTCCTCGAAGAAAGTGCTGAAAAAAATAGAGTCCTTTCTTGGGAAGGCAACCAGGAATTCTTTACCCTTGAAAACATCTGATTGGAGATCTGTTTTTATTTGTAGCTTTCCTATGAATCCAGAAAGTAGGAGAATCAAATACGTCTCTGTTTCTTTTTTCTCTGTTACGGAAACCTTGTCTATCAACGAAGTTACATCAAAAAGGAGATTATCTGCAAGCTCTTCAAGCAACCTTTTTTTCACAACACGCGGAATATCCTTAGAAGGAAGAAAAAGCAAGACTACATACTTTTTCTCATTTTTGGTCCTTCCTTCAACAATAACAGCATCAAGATTGTACGTTTTCGGCTTCTTGAGCCAAGAAGGAACATAATCGGGAAATCTTAGCTTCTTGGAAAGAATAAGATCTAATGCCCACCACCAAAATACCTGATTAAATAGAGGTTCAGGAACTTCTTCTCCTAACCCTTTACTTGTTTCTCCTATTAGATATTGCCTGAACGAGAAAATATCAAAGTTGCTAACTATCAAAGGAGCCTTCCTAATGAGAATTCTGTCAAGGTAGCGTAACTTCTCGCAATGTTTCTGGTAGATTTTTCTTTTATTCAGAGCTATAGAGAGGTTAACATACCCACTATCTGTAAACAGTCCAAGAAGCCTTGTCCTTATATCGAAAATATTAAGCCACGATTGGTCATCGGATTCCAAATCAATCTCAAGGAAGTCCAGATGGTTCTCGTACATATCAATATAGTCCGCTATGAGTAGATTAAGCTCTTCCCATTTCTTCTGAAGGTTCCCTTCTATCAGTTTCATATTTCCTGTTTTCCTCAAAAGCAGTATATAGATATGTTAACACACTGAAAATTAGAGTAAATACTAACTTTTGTCTACATGTTCTGAGTTCTGAAAATTGATTCCTTTCTTTAACCGTACATGAATTCTTCTCCACCTCAAGTTGTAAACAACTTTATATATTCCTCAGGTAAAGTCAACTTAAAAATTGCAGGTAGAGCCTTCCGACCCAATGCTTTGTAGATTCTCATTGCAGCCGATATTCTCATTCTTTTGGTCTCTGTTTTCATCCTGTGGAGCTGACCAGAATCAAAGAAACGTCTTAGAACTGTAGCGTTTTCTCTGATAAACTGGTTAGGGTCCACGGAGTTGGCCTCTTTTAAAGCCCTGCGGATTTCTTTCTTGCTTTCCCTCAGTCCATAGCGGTATTTAATGGCATCAACTACTATATCTTGTATTTCCTCTTTTGTGAATCCGAGCTCATGAAGAAGGTTTAAGAACTTTTCGGTCAAAGTGACATTTCCGCCGTATACAACGGCACAGAACTTCCCATAACTGTATACATCTCTGCCCTGTTTACGGAGTCCGTCTATGAAATCCTTTACTGTCTTCTCTCCTTTAACCTTATCTAAACGCTTAACTATCTTATCTTTCCAAAGCACATTACCCTCCAGCTAAAGCAGGCAGGGAGCTCCCTACCTGCAGGCATCTACTTTGTCAATCCTTACCAGTTTGCCATCTCTAAGCACTCTCACTTCAACCTTACAGAAATGTTCGTCTCTTAAAGCTTTCCCCATAAGCCTGTAGCCGTTGATTTCCATTGAAAACTTACCATAATCTGCTGCTTGTTTAGCTACAGCTTTCTCTGCTTTTTCTACCTCTGAAGGTACGGGTAAGTTCAGCTCTGTATTGCCTAAGGGAACAGGCTTACCGTTACAGACTTTGTAGTTATATACCTCTACGCTACCAGCATTGTTGACTGCAACGCTAACAAGATCACAGCCCAAAGAGTCCTCTCCGTTGTAGAAGGCCCTGTATATGACAGCTCCTTTTTGCCTTACAAGGTCCATTTTTTCATTCGCTGCCTGAACAGCAAACAACTTCGTAAATAATCCACCAACCATTAAAGGAATATGCGGAGTTTCAACTGCCGGCTCCTCGCTCTCGGAAGTCAAAGATGAAGAACCGCTATTGCCGGCCTGGAGGAAAAACTCGTATTGGAATTGGTCGTTAACAAACTTGTAAGGCTTAACCTTCATTTCAAACGGTTGATCACTTCCCACGCATCTGTAGAACCCTTTAAGGGGATACTTCATAACTTTCCTTCCAGCTTTATCGTAGGTCTCGTAAGGGTATCCATAAAGTCCGTCCTTTTCTGCCAGTTCGCTGAACCACACTTCAAGAGGTTTCCCGTCTTTCTGGAGCTCCCCTCCGTGGAGCTGACAGTATTCAACGGCATGCCAGAGAAAACCAATTCTGTAAACCATATCCTTAGGAACACTGAAAGGCATAGGATTGTCTGCTCCTAACCTTGCTCTCCACCTCTGAGGCCCGAGCTTTAGATAGCCGACTATGTAGTTTTCCTTCCTTTCCCTCTCCATGAACTCAGAAAGGTTAAGCTTCGGGAAGAGTTCTACGTCTTTACTGTAGAAACCAAAATCGGTTTTTACAATAGGTTCTGGCTTATGCTTTACCACAAGAATGGCCTCGTAGATAGTACCTAATACACTGCTTGAATCCCAGGCTCTGCCTTTAACATGCTCCACCTGGAACGGATAAGTGCTCCCTTCGCATCTAAAGGTCCTTCCAGGTCCAAAATAGCGAAACTTTGCACTACTGTTTTCTACGGAAGAGTAAGAAATCTTTTCTATGCCTTTTCCTACGACAAGATCCCCTCCGTGAGCTTTGCAGAAATTATAGAGCTCCGGGATGTAGTTCCAGACTGCATCAACCCCTGAGTCAAGTTCCCTGGCGGCAATAACCGTAAGACTGTCACCTACTGAAGCAAACCTTTCATAGCCGAGGGCCCTCAGATATTTTCTGATACTGTTACTTTCTCTTATCTTGCTCAATTCGTCAGCTGAGACTTCAGGAGCAGGCTTGCCTCCACGTGGTAAAGCCTGAATCTCCTTAACTATTTCACTGGTACAGGAGGACAGAAGTACCACAGTGGCCAGTACTAAAAGCCTTCTCACGACTTTCCTCCCCTTTTTGATTTCTCCTTAGCAGTCTTTATAATCAATTTAAGTTCACTCTGAAAAGCTTCTCTTTCTTCATCTGTAAAAATATATTTTCCAACAGTGGACAGCCCTCTAAGTAGGCTCCGTGCCTCTATAACGATGTTGTTGAAGAAACACGCACTTTCTCCTGGTGACTCCAGACGCCTCCACAGGGAACTTAAACGTTCTCGCACAGATAATCTGACAACTTCAATAGCGGAAGGCTCCAGTTTAAGAAGTATGAAACAAGGGGGAGCTCCCGCAGAAAGGTTCATATCCTCAATTGTTTTCATAAAGTTCCGCAGCTTCTCTGAGTCCTCTAAGAGATAAAAATCTCCCCTTTCTGGCCTTAACGGAAGCATTCCGAGTTTCTTGAAAAAAGAATTGGTAATTTCCGTAACCTTCTCAGTTACCACGAAATTCCGTGTTCTGTGGTACAGGTTTTGAATATCCTCAAATAGTCTGTCTACAGCTTTTAACTCTTCAGGCTCCAGATCTTTTTCTCTGTGAAGTAAAAGTTCCCCCTCGATAAGCACCGCTCTACCGATTCTTTTTCCACCTGCAAAGATTGCAAATCCCATTTCACTATTACCTGTGAAGGTAACTGTTCCTAAAGGTCTGTATTCTCGGTTTAACAATTTCCTCCCTCTTACAATTCGGAAAGCCGCTCCCGGACTGTAAGGTGTCGTTTTGATACCGAACTTCTCCTTCAGAACCTCTAAAAGTTCTAAGCTGGCCAGGTAATTCCGGAAATTTTTCGCTACCAGTACTGTTTTCTCCTGAGCTGTTGGAAAATCCATTCCTCACCTCTCTTTAACTAAAGAAAATACTCCTGTATAACAGGATTGCAAGTAGTTTTACTGTAGGCAGCTTATAATTAGCTCTATCCTAAAGCCCTGGAGGAGGTTGTGACAGAAGAGCTAACCGAGAGTATGAAACGCTTTATAACTAAGGTAGCATATTTAGAATCTGAAAGAGAACGAATTTTTGAAGAAACCATAGCATTTGTTAAATCCCTTAAGCACATGCCGAATCACGAGGAACTGCTGAAACTTGCAAAACAAAAAGCACTTGAAGTTGCTAATAGACTGATTGAGGAGTCTCTGATGCCCTCAGAGGACAAAGCGTAAGAAAACCTCACTTGCAGTCGCCTCCTCTCCTCTCCAGGGCCCTCTTGAATATTTCCTTCCAATCGGCTCCAACTGCACACAAGGCGTCAATGAGAAGCCCTATCTCCACCCGTCTGTTATAGTTGTCAAGCCACTTAAAGATTCGGTCATAGTCAGAACGAGACCAGCCCCTCTCGTCGCACAAAATACGGATAACGTTGTGCTTGGCAAATTCCTTCTTTATCTCCTCTTTGAGAAACTCCTCTAACTTAAGGCTTTCAGGCCTTATCCGTCTTCCTACCCGTTTTTCCCTATTACTTTTCAACTCTTTCTCCTAAGGCGGTTTAGTTAATTTTATACAACGTAAGTTCTAAAAAAGAAACAACACAACTACACAAACAAATTGGGTTCATCCCAGTGAAGGCTATTTCCCTTTTATATAAGGTGTTGTATAAATTTAGCGGTGACAAAGAAGCTCTTCGGCTATGTCTCCCAAAAATCCTCTATAGCATGAGCAAGGATAAACACTTTGTGGGACGAGTTTCCCCTATCGGAAAGAAACAGCCTTAGAGTATAACTATTTCTCCTGAGGTCCTTTATAGAAGGAATTCCTGTAAACTCTCTCCCATCTCTCATAACAAACGTACAAGGAACCGGAGATTTCAAACTTTTCAAAAGAAGACGGCGAATCTCCGTGAACTGCTCCTCATTGCAAAGAGGAGCTTCCCGCTTCAACGAGTGCAACTGCACTCTCCACGGGCGTAAGTTCGGGCTGTTCCAGCCCTACCGCTCGTAAGGTGAGCGACCCCTTTAGTATTTTCAGTCCTTCCTTCAGCAGGTTTAGGGTTGCATTGTAGTCCCTATCATGCTCCGTTCCACAGTTGGGACACTTCCACTTCCTATCAGACAGTTTGAGGTTCTCGTCCTTGTATCCACATTTAGAGCAGAGCTTTGAAGAGGGATAGAACGGGTTTACTTTGATGAGTTTCCTTCCGTAGAGCTTCGCTTTATACTCCAGATAGGAAATGAACCTCCTCCAGCTCGCATCTGCTATGTGTTTGGCAAGGTTGCTGTTCTTGAGTAATCCCTTGACGTTTAAGTCCTCTACTATCACGGCTTGGTTATCGCCGATTATCCTCTTGCTTAGCTTGTGGAGAAAATCGTTCCTTTGGTTTACTACCTTCTCGTGAAGTTTCGCTATCTTTCTCTGGAGCTTAAGGTATCTATTGCTACCTTTTACTTTCCTTGAGAGTTTCTTTTGGAGCTTTTTGAGTTTCTTCTCTGTTTTTAACAGGTTCCTTGGGTTTTCTACCTTCTCACCCGTTGACAGAGTGCAGAAGTGGGTAAGTCCTACATCTATCGCTACTATTTTGTCCGTCTCCGGTAGTGGTTCTATCTCTCTGTCAACGAGAACGTTGAGGTAGAACCTGCCCGATGGAAGTTTGGTTATAGAAACGCTTTTTATCTTTCCCTCTACATCTCTATGCTTTTTGAACTTTATCGGTGTTGTGAGTTTCGGTATTTTGATTTCGTTTCCTTCTATGCGGAAGTGCTGAGGTATTGATACACTGTTTACTCTCTTTTTGCTCTTGAATTTTGGAAATCCAGCTACTCCTTCAAAGAAGTTTTTGAACGCTCTATCAAGCCACTTTACAGCCTCTTGGAGTGATTGACTGTTAGCTTCTTTGAGAAAGGGAAACTTCCCTTTCAGTTTAGGCAGGAGCTTCTTATATTCGTAGTAATTCCACTTTTTACCCTCTGCTTCGTAATCCTTCTTTGCTATTTCAAGGAGCTTGTTGTAAACAAACCTGCAATGCCCTATCTGACGGTTCAGAAATTCTACCTGCTCCTTTTTAGGATAAAGCCTGAACCTGTAAACGTATAGCATTTGCTTATTCCTCAGTCTTTCCAGTTAATTTATATTCAGCACTCAACCGGAACAACGGCTTACGCCGTCGCTGAACATTGCTTTAAGAAGAAGAGGATTAGCCCAGACTTCCTCCCTATCCCTTTCCTGAACCGCAGAGCTTTTATATCCGGAAACTTAACTACCGTTCTATCTGAGAGAACAAGTTGTCTCCCATCAACGTCTACATCCCTTATTCTTACATTGCGCTTAACTCTTCCAAGACCTATAGAAACATCAATAGGTAACCTTAACTCAGCGATTCTACGTAAGAGGAAGTTTTCAAAGTTCTTATCAATCTGCATTCTTCCCTCCGGTAAATACTCGGAAAAAGAGATGCCCCGGATACAGTTCACGGCTCCTCCTGAGCAATCCCTTAGGCCAGCGAAAGTTCAAGCCTGATACAAAAATAGCGGAATCTCTAACACGAACTTCTATAAGTCCCTTTTTCTCAAGCCAGGAAACGCTCTCCTCAATTTTCTTTTTCCTCAGTTTTAAAACTCCTTTCAGATCCTCAAAAGACACTTTCAAAGGGATGCCTTCTTGCTGTGAGCGAGATATCAGATAAAGGTACACTGCTTTTGTATAAACATCCACAGGCAGAACAGTAAGAAAAACCGGATAAGAGAAGAAGGAATCCATCCTGTCAAGTGACGGCAATACTTTAAGAAAAACCTTGGGTAACAAAGGCAAAGGGAGAAGATGAAGAGAGGTGAAAAAGCCTTCCCTTAACTTACCTGTCAATATCCCCCTTTCCCTTAGAAAAGCAAGAACCGAATGAACCCTGGTTCTGCTCTCCAGAGACAAAACATTCTGGAGCTCCTCATACGACACGGAAACCCTCCGGTTTCCTGCAAAGCTTGCAACAGAATAGAGGTGCACCAGAACAATAATCAAACGAGAAACAGAGTATCTTGCGGCTCCTGGAATTCTCCCTAAATCAAAGACAACAGCCGGAAGGAGACCAAGAGGAAATTTTAGGCAGGAAAGAAAAAATCGGCTATCAGTCATTTTTCTTCCTTCCGCTTAAACCTGCACAAAACATCAGAAAGTTCCCCCAATATTTCCATCAACTTTCTTTGATGCTCAGGAGACAGAGAAGTCAGTATCTCAAGGAGCTCTGGCTCAATGTTTTTATATGAATCTCTCAAGAACATTGGTCCTTTCCCAGTAACCAGCCAATGTATATTAACTCCGTATTTATCAGCAATCCTTTCCAAAACTTCCGCATCAGGAAAGTTTTGGCCTGACTCATATCTTCTAAGAGTAGCCTCGGAAATTTCTATAGAGGTAGCAAATTCTTTCTGCGTAAGACCAAGCTTTCTCCTGATTTTCTTTAATCGCCTGCCTATCATTTTTGCCCCGTATCGCTCATTTTTGCTTGACAACGCTCAATTGTGAGCTATTTTCAGAGTTAGCAATCATTCCAGTTATAACAGAAGGAGGGGAATCACTATAACTGCTAAGGGGCATCATGAAGAAGGTTGAACTGATTGAAGCTCTTTTCCTTAATTGCCGTGAACTCGGCGAAGAAGCTTCATACAAGGATGGTAAGCTCCTGACCCAACCCAAAGCTTTGTTCAAGGCCATACTACTTCTACCTCAACAACTACGTGATATCAAATTAATAGACGAGCTGGAAGTATCAATAACACAAGACCTTATAAGTATATCCGATGGAAGACAAAAACTTATTGGCTGTCCAAGATGCCTGCAAATTGAAGCCATTTCTACAAAGAACTGGTCAGTAAGATTTGAAGAAGATGTCATTAGAAACCCTGAAGGAAATATTATGCAGTATCTCCGGAAAAAGCATATATATACACTCCACAGTTGTGGATTTGAAACCTCTGATTTCCTCGCAGAAGAGTTTGAAATAGTCGTTCTGGACGGAACCATAATAGAGTATGGAAACTATTGGGAGTTGAATCATTACGAACTTCAGAAGTTGGCTGAAGTAAACAAACTTAAACTGAAATAGGCCAAACTTTGAGAAAGAAAGGGAACTCCGTGAGGAGAAGCTCAAAGAGATAGATGAGGAAAAAGGAACTTTCCGACAGAGAGAAAACTCCGTGAGTGTAGAAAGAAAATTGAACTCTTAGAGCTCCAGGAAAGTAAAACGGCCTCGCAAGGTAGTTCCGGCGGCTACATAGTAGAATAGTAATTTGTAAACAGATATTGGAAGTAAGGAGGTAGCCATGTGGATAGCAAACGGGAACAAGCTTATCAAGGTGGGAAAAATAGTCCTTATTGGCGATCAAATTCACTTTTGTGGAGGAGGAGAAGAATGGACTGTTGGTTTCAATTCGGCCGAAGAGGCCGAAAAGTTTTTCAAGGAAATAATGAAGAAATTAAAGGCCGTTAGCATCTTTGACTTGGAAAAAACGGAATTGGTAGGTAAAGATGACTAAGAACAAACCAACCATAGGGCTAATACCTGTTGGTGTTCATTGGATGAAGCGTAAAGTTTGCACTAAGGAATTATCTCCAAAAGTTTTTCTTGTCTATAGGAAGGGAGAATTACCTCGTGAGTTCTCTAGTAAAGGAGAAACTAAAAAATATATTATGAAAGAGGCCTTAAATAAAGTCTTTGGAAAACAGAAGCCCGAGGCAGGTAAATTACTGCCTGCCGGGTTGATGGCTTCCATGCTTAGTAGAGCTGTTGCTAACTTTAGGGTTATCGGAATCTGCGACGAAGCAGAAATCTACTACAGGGTCCAGGTATCTGAAGAACCCACAATTGCTCCTCAACCAGGAAGCAAGAAAGCAGACAATAGAAACAGTAGAAAGAGAAAACCAAAAACATAGGAGTACAAGTTGTTTTGAAACTCTGTCTGACTACCTGTCTGGTGGTAGGGATCTCTTTAATTTCATTTCCTTTCCTTGTTAAGTTTTACCTGGAGCTCCCTAACCAGATTTTCAACCTCTTTTCGTTCTCCCTCTGGAAGCCTTTCGGCCAGCTTCAGTAGTTTTTCAATTTTTCTGGTAAGCTCTAAACGCTCCTGCTTCTCTTTCAGTTCCTCTATCTTGTCTAAAAGCTGCTGATTTTCCTTCTTTAGGTCCTCTCTTTCCCTGCGGAGCTCCTCTATTTCTTTCTCAAGGGTTCTGGCCAGTTTCTCAGTCGTTTGCAGTTTCTCCCAGTAAAGACTCTTGTCTCTTTCACACTCAAGGAGCTCCCTATACAGCTTTTCATACTTATCCAGAGGAACGCCCTCATAAGTAATCCGCTGGCCAACAGCTTCCCCCCTACCCAGGAGCTCTTCAACAAAGTAAGTAAAGAACCTGTGAAAGTCCTCCTCACTTTCTATTTTAATGATCTTGCCTACCTCTGGGTCCTCTGTCACATTTAACTGATATTTTTCAGGCAGGATCTTCTTGGCATCATTATAGGGCTTGTACTGTTTCACCCCGTATTTGCCAAGCTTAGCTAAAACAGAGAGAGGAATTACGCATTCCATAGTCAGCCTCCTTTAGGGATTATAGACTCAACTGGCCTAAACGGAAAGACAGACTTCCTACTGGTTCATAAAGCCTTTTTACATCTATACGTCCTTCGGGAGCATGGCCATCTACGTGAAGTAGGATAGTTCCTTCCTCAGGGAATACATCAAGTAAACGTATTCTGAGCAGATTTTCTCCATCATCAATCTTAAAGAAACCAGTAGTAAGTAACTCCAAGACTTCCCTCCCACGGAGAAGGATTACTAACCGGTCTATCCAATCAGCTTTTCTATCTTTTGGTTTGAGACGAAGTATTTCATACATAACTAAGCTCCTCTATTTCATCTTTTTCGCAATGAGGTCAATATTAACCACACCTCCCTCTAAGACACGCAACTTTTGTTTTATTCTATTTCTACAAAGCAACAATGTCAATAGTTTACTTATTTGCAACAAACTTTTATTAGCGTTTAAATGTATAAACTCCATATTTACAAAAGCACCGGTGATTGACATACGACCAAAGTAGCAATAAAATACTACATAGATAAGATAACTTATCTATGTAAATTCAGAAAAAAACTACTTAGGAGAACTAAGGATGAACAGGCCAGCTGATAACCAGCAAGCCCAGTTGCTGGAAGAACAGAGGAAACTCAATTTCTTAAAAGAACTCTTAGAAAAGAGAGAAGTAACTCAGGAGGGACTTAAGTTTACCGTCAAACATACTGGAAACGAAGAACTTCTCCTTAATCTAATTCGTTCTCTAAAAGGTTTAATAGTCCTGAGCTTAAATATTCCCAACGAAAACGTTAAAAACAGGATACAGGAAGAAGTCTTGACTACAGTCAGAACGTTTACCAACAAACTAATGATATTTAATAACCTGGATAAAAATACCGCAGGTGGACGATCTGACGTAGTATACGGTTTTCAGATTGTCTATACCAAAGAAGGTGCTAACGCAATATCAATAACCATTCATTCTCAGAATAGGGAAGAAATCTCCAAAGTTCTTTTAAAGATTTTAGGAATTCATGGTAGTGTGGAAGAATCCTTAATGACCGAATCAGATGCTCTTGCTCAAATAGAATCTTATAAGGCTTATGTTGAAAGAAAACTCCAGGAACTCAAAGAAGCTAAAGAGGAGATAGAAAGTCTCATCAGAGGAAAAAGTCTTGATGTTTTCAGCAAAGAGTTCAACAAAAAAGCTTGGTGGCTATGGCTTCAAATAATAATATTTATAATATTTATTACCATTACATCCTTCCTTTTCTATGAAACTTACCAAGCAATTTTACATCTATTTACCATTAAAGACGGTAATATCCACACCCTTTTGATCAGATCAACCATTACTTTAGTTCTGGGAGGTATATCATTCTATTTATTACGATATACAATCCACCTCTTTGAGCAAAAAGATGAATATAGATATAAAGCTTTAGTCCTATCTACATTTCCTGCTCTCAATTACTTCTTGAAAGACGATAAAGACAAATATGAACTCATTAAGACCATAATCCTCGAAAACCAAAGGTTACAAACACTTTACTCTAAAGAAGAAAGATTACCTCTTGAAGAGGTAGCGAAACTCCTATCGGTCCTAAAGGATGGTAAGTAAGATGACTCTCCAGAAAGCCATATCAAACTGGGAAACTTACGCACTACATAAACTATCTCCCAGAACTTTCCAAATTTACCGCCGTCGTTTAAAGGAGCTCCTCTCCACTATCGGAGACAGAGAGCTCCCCCTTTCAAAGCCAGAAGTCGCTCACGCAATAGGAAATATCATTTCAAGCTCCGTTAGGGAACAGACGATAGCAGCCTATCAGTCCCTGAGGAAGTTTCTCAGAGACTTTTCCGAGATAGAACTTCCAGAAGTTCCAGACTTTATAAAGCCGAAAACCCAAAAAGATCTCCCCAAACCTGTCTCCGAAGAAGTATTCTGGAAAATGATAAAGATTGCAGAGAAAAGAGCAAAAGAAGGTTTCCCTTGGAAGCTGGCAGCCATTATACTGATGGGACTGGCAGGATTAAGAGCAAGTGAGGCTCTGTCAGTCAACCAATTAAGCCTGGAGAAAGACAGCGAAGGAGTTATCTGGGTAAGAGTCAGAGGAAAGGGACGGAAAGAGAGGCGTATTCCTATGCCGAAGAACCAGTATACTGAATGGCTCTGGGAAAACAGGCAAAAAGTCTTACCTTTGGGAGTGCACTATCAGACACTTTATCAAACTGTTCAATCTATCGGAAAGAAAGCTGGAGATCCGAACGTAACCCCTCATCGGCTGAGGCACACATACGGAACAATGCTGTCCCGTAAAGGAGTTCCTATTCAGGTCATTCAGGAACTGATGGGACACTCAAGTCCAGCTACCACGATAGGATATGTTAAAATAGTTGACGAACAGAAAGTTCAAGCCGTGAAAAATATTTCACGGCACGGATTGAATTAAGCTCTGAGAGTCTTATTTACCAAGTCCAATGAATAGTCAAAATACGGAAAACCCAAAGGATATAAGGAAGGTTGATTGCATAAAACTATACTATCCCTTTCTAAGGAATAAAATCTCCAACAAAAAGAGACCTCTAAATCAAGGAGATTTAAAAAGATTTAAAACGTATCTTCTCTTCGCTGATAAAATAGTAATTCCTCCCCATGACATTATCAATCGTGAATTTGCTCTACAAAACAGCAAATTTTTCCTAAATTCAGAACTACAAAGTATCCCAATAGATGAAATCATTTTATTTACTGCAACAGAGGACAACATTTCCACCGTGGGTGAACTTATAGAATATTATTCAGATCTTGACAAAGTGATAGATACAGATCTTAAAAAGCTCTTTTTTCCGATCATAAGACTGGCCACATTCTACAGAGATGAAATATTTCAAAGGGAACAGTACGCATTCTTCCTAAAGAATAACATTGAAAAGATACCTAAAGAGATAAATAAAGAAATTTTGGAATTAATAAAAAAGAAACCAAGACATGAGGAGGTCATACAACAATTACCAATGAATGAGCTTTCCACAAACACAAAAAGTCAAACTTACGGTATACTTATGACGGCTTACCACTTCGCTGGAAAGGAAGGAAACAATGCTATAGTCCCACCAACCGGCTATTTAGATTTACCTCCAGCATATAACCCTATGTATGCTTTTGAAGTAGTCAACGCAATAACTAAAATAATAATAGGAAAACTTGGGCTAGGTAGTATTGATCTACTTTCTATAAAAGACATAAAAAGACTTAACCAATACATCACTCTCTTCAGAGACAAGTACTTTAAAATAAGCAGAGCCTATGACCAAGCATTCACAGATATAGACAGTGCAATTTCCGAAATCTTAAAAACTACACAAGATTACTTCAGTTTCAGGAGAAGTCTCTCCATATTCTTATATTCGTTATTTGGAACTATGTTTATTGAAACAATAAAATCTATATTGCAACAGAAAGTAAAAATAGCAATAGATAATTTGATAGTTGAAGAAGCTCTTAGCCTATTGTTTTCTACTATAGCAGATAAACTCGGAGTAAAAAATATAGTAGAAGTATCTTTTGAATCCCTAACAAATCAAATCAAAAACCCATCATCGAATCAACAACACAAAAAATTGCTTAACAACTTGAAAGAAGCCTACAATATTTTAGAAAAACTCTTAGAGAACATTTTACATGAATTGAAAGAATGGTAATCATATCAAAACTTAAGTCAGAAATTTAGACCAACTCAAATCTTTTTATTTGGTTTGAGCAATTTTCAATATTTACACATAGACTTTACAAAGCAAATATAGATCTGTTAAACTAATCTTAGATTAATTATGAGATAAAGATCTAGAAAGATGGATATAGAGAAGCTCCAGAAATTTGAAGAATTTAATAGGCTTTCTGAAAAAGAAAGATAGTATATTGAAAACAGACTAATTGACCAATTTAACTGGTATGATGAAAAGTCAGTATCAAATCAAAAATGGTTTAAACGCCTTAAAACTACAGAATATATTGTAACTGGCTTAATCGTCTTATCCTCTACTTTTTCTACTACTTGGAGTTCTGCAAAGTACATAACGGTCTTATTAAGTATCATACTGGCAATAATTAGCGGCATCCAAACCTTAAATAAATACCAAGAAAATTGGTTGGAGTATAGAACAACAGCAGAGACTTTAAAACATGAGCTTTTCTTATATTTATCTAAAGCAGGCCCATATAAAGGATTAAGCAATGAAGAAGCATTTCAAAAATTAGTAGAACGAGTTGAAAGTCTAATATCGGAAGAAAATACCGAGTGGAGAATGTATATTCAAAGAACAAGTACTCAAACAGATAACTTAAACTCCATCGGAGGTATCAGATGAACAAAACATACAACATTTTCATTAGCCATGCTTGGAGATATAGCGAAGACTATTACCGCCTCGTTGAAATGCTAAATAATGCTCCCTATTTCAAGTGGAGAAACTACTCTGTACCACAACACGATCCTGTTTTAGACCCTGAAGATGAAACTGACCGAAAAAACTTTTGAAAGAACTTGAAGATCAGATAAAACCCGTTCACGTAGTAATAGTAATCTCAGGTATATACGTCTCCCACAGGTACTGGATACAAAAAGAAATAGAAATCGCTTTAAAATACGAAAAACCAATAGTAGGAGTGAAACCTTGGGGACATCAAAGAACACCCCAACTTATTCAAAATGTAGCCTGTGAATTAGTAGGATGGAACACACAAAGCATTATAAGAGCTATCAGAAGTTGTTCTTTATAGGGAGTGTCCACTATCCTTTAAGTTAAAGGTTAAAAATCTTTACATACTTGAGTGAACACCCCCCCTAAATAACATACCTTAACCAAATAGGCACACTTTCCTTAGAAAGGAATCTTAAAATTTTTCCCAAATTAAGCGAATCCCTATACAAAAATGGCATATATACCGCTTCTCTCCTGATATTCCTATCCTTTGTTTCCATATACCATAGCCTAAGCAAATTCGAAGCTTCTATAAAATAATCTGTATCCACAGACAAAATAAAAGCTTCTTTCCATTTCTTGTAAGCTTCTTCAAATCTATTTCTCTTGAGCAAATACCTCACTTCTTCCTTGAGAGAAAATCTATACAAATAGATATCCTTCTTATGCAGAGATAAATCCTTTTGAAATCGTATAAATTTATCAATTCTTATGATCGCAGCAAGAAAGGGAAAAATATAGAAATTTCTCAACATAAAATGAAACCAACTCCTAAAAAGCCTAATATCCCTCTTCCTTTTTTTCCAACTCTTGTAGCACTTAACACTCAGAAACAAACCTAAAAAATATCCCAAAATTCTTTCCATTATATTAGCATCCGAATAAAAGACAACCTCCGTTAAGGAATCTAAATAATCACATCTATTCTTGCGCCTCGAAAGATTATATTTGTAATTCCCCACGATATTCTCCCAATAAGATATTATTTCATCCACAATAGCATCTAAGTTTGAATCTTTAATACCTTCCAATTTCCTAATATCTTTCTCTCCAACAAGAGTTAAAAGTCCCATTACTTTCAAAACATAAAGTCTTAATACTTCCATTGTCCGAGAATCTAAATTTGGAAAATAACTCCTATTTTTCGTTTTTTCAGCAAGCGCCTTACGATTATTTATAAACTTAGCAAATACAGAATTATCTTTGTCTTTCACTATTACAACAGCATCATCTATTTTCTCCCCTAAAAACCAATAAAGTGAAAAAAACTTAGAAGAATTACGCAAATTAGTAACACTTGCTTTTGACACACTATAACTACTTTCACAAGTAGGATCGTAATCAAAAACGACTACTCTGAAACTCTGCTTCAATCTACCAACAGAAGGAAGAAAATCCAACGAATCTGATAATGATGAACCTATAAAAACTAAATTCTCCTTATCTTGAAAAATTTTATTAAATAGAACTTCTTCCCTCCCTTTAAAGCCTTCAAATTCAAGATTCTCCACATCTATGCCAATCTTATCAATCGAAGAAACGCATCCATGATACTTAATTAATAGACTATCCAAATTTGAACGACTAACAATATCCTCCTCGCCTATAGGAAATGCAATCTTCAATAGTTCTCTACCATAAAGTTCTTTATAAGCATTTTCTATCAACAAATCAAAGTTAGATGTTACAACTACCCCTCCTCTTCTTATAAAATCTGCCATAAGATAATGGAAATAATTAGGCTCACCTTGAAGAAACAGAGATTCCAAAATCTTTCTATAAATCGAATAATTTCCAGATTTCTTAAAAAACTCTTCATTGCAAAGAATAGAACTTCCAATCTCGGATAGCGAATGAAATCAGGAATTAATCCAAATATTGGTTTTATCACTCCTTCTCCCAATTGAACATAAAATTCTAAAAGCAATTTTAAACCCAACCAATGAAGCAAATCACTCAAGATAGAAAAACCAGAAGGTAATCCACTCGGAATTGACACCCCAGCTCCCACTACTATTACCGTATTTCCTTCACAAAACCTTAGCCCATCACTCTTAAGCAAATTATTCAATAATCTTATTACAGCAGAAGCCACTTTTATCCCCCCAAGTTTACTCTTGAATATTTACAGAACTGGGAGGCTTTGAATATTCTATGTCATATATCCACCAATTACCTACATCAAGTATAGGAAACCAGAGTGCATTCTCCCTAACCTTAAAATCTCTAAGTATGTATACATCCATATCACCATCGGAGTAGATTACTTTAGCATATACTATACCCACTCCTTTAGCAAACACAATAATTCTTTCTCTATATCTCGGACCAGTATAGGTCTTAGGATACCTGAAAGTACATTGAACAGTTAGGAATTCTTTCGACACTTTCCTGATTTTCTTCATCCAACTCTTAGATAATAAATCTGCAGGCAACATGAGATTTTTTTTACAAGATATGTAGTAACTCTTAAAATAATTACTTTCTACTTTCTCAGTCCAAGTTTGTTCTTTCTTCAAAATCACCTTTCCTGGGGCGAACCACACATGAGTAAACGTATGAATGAAAGCATACCTTTTAACAATAACTTGGTCATTATTTTTGTAACTCGCTTCTATATCCATAAATCCGAGTGCATTCTTAACACTACTTTTAACGATTACAATCCTCGTAATGTCATCCACTTTGTTCCTTGCATGATGAGATAGCTTTTCTACCACCATATACTTCTCACGAGCTTTTCCAGGTTCCCTAACACGATAGTAAGAGGAAAATTTCATCGTGGCATAAACAGATATGGCCGTTGATAAACCGGTGATTAGGTAATCAAACATCTTTACCCCATATATCCATATGGTTCATTATATTAATTACAACATTACAACATTGATATTCCTTTTTTACAGGATTATATTACTACTTAAGCCATATCCAAGGAGGGAGTCATGGAATTTCTCCAAGAGTTTGAGAGAATTCTCTCAGAACTATCTGCTCACGTTAGAGAGGGAAGGGAAATATCTTACCGTGATGGAGCCTACGGAATAACCGAAATCATAAGCTGTCCCAAGAAAGCCCAACTCCGCCGTCAACATCCAGACTTAGAGGTTAGAAACATTGCCATAGACGACGGTTTCTTGTTTGAGAAAACAGTAAAGGAAGTCCTCAGGAAAATATTCGGCAACAGGTTTGAGGAAGAGAAAGTTCTCAGCCACGACTTTACAGTTGACGGTGAGCCTTTCTCCATTGACGGACATTTAGACTGCTTTATCCAGTATAACAGCAATAAAATAGTGGGACTGGAACTTAAACATACGGTCTTATCATTTGACAACGAAACTTCTGGTCGTCCAGAGGAACTGATAATTCTCCAACCAAATAGTAGGAGAATAAGCATTAACTACAAGTACACACTACAAGCTAAAATACAGAGAGCCTTACTTGAATGGCAGTATCCCGATAAAGAAATAGAGCATTACCTTGTCATCAAGACAACCCTTAGAACACGCTACAAAATGGGTAAAAGCATAGTCGTTCTCCCGACTACAGAATCTATCTCCCGAGAAGAACTTGAGGAGATAATCAGAATGTTCAGAAATGACCCTCGTCCCCGGGCCAACTGGGAATGCCAATACTGCATCTACCGTCAGCACGGATTTTGCAACGGCTCAGAAAGCACCAACACCACCCTTTAACACGAGAACGCAGAACTCATAATGGAACTATTAGACAGATATAGCAAAATCCAAACAGAAACCCAGATGATACAGGAGCAGTTAAAACAGCTAATCAGTGGAACGATTGAATACAGAGGCAAGAAAATAGGCTGGACTTATCAAGAGAGAACTTCGCGGGATGTCAAAGCCTTTGTTAAGCTATTAAAGGCAAAGGGATACAATCCGTTAGATTACCTTCAAGTTAACGGCAAAGAGGCAAGGTTCTTAGAAAACGAGCTTGGAGAAGAACTTGATAAGGTAAGAAAGAAAACAGTCAGATCTGTATTCAAATTACAACTAGGAGGGAGAAATTGAAAAGGAAGATTAAGCAACTACTCTCCGAACACCCTGCTATGCTTTCGATTTTACCAATTATTGCTATAGTAGCATTATTCATAGTGTTCCAATACATCTCACTTACCAAGCTACTAACCCTGACAAGGGAAAACAATCCCAAAGCATTAATTGGAACTATGCGAAACCCGGTTGATAATTTCACAACACTTCTAGCCATTGTAGCAATCCTTCAATTAATCCTGGCCTTTAGCATCTCTACATCGCTGATATCAGCACATTTACTCTATAAACTCTTCAAACCTTCACTTTGTAAGTTTTTGAAAACAAAGAAAGACATTATCCTTAAACTTTCCCATTTTCCCATTTTCTATCGGAAATTCTGCCCCAAAACAGAGGAAAGTATCATTTTTAAAGATAAACAGATTGTAAACGCCCTGAAATTCATTATCCCTCTACTAATATTTATCTCTCTAATACTAACTTACATTATCCATAATCCTTTATTACTAATCAGCATAGCAGTACTCTTAGGTCTAAGCCTCATCACGGTTCTAATAATTAAGAATAAAGAACAAAAACAAAAGGAAATTCACTCTTTATTGGTACAGAAGCCCCTACCAAACGTCAGTTTCTCCCTTAGAACCCTCGCTTTAACAGCTCTTTTATACCTTGTAATGTTACTGCTTACATATACAAAATTATCAGTAAACGTAGTAAATGCTTACAATCCTGTTGCCCTTCAGGCCAAAGATAAATATCCATTCCAAAGTTACGAGGTTTCTGCATCAGAAGCTTACGAATACCTAAGCAAAATTAAACATGACTTCAAAATCAGAGATCAAGAAGTCGCTAGAACAGCCTTTCAAAAACGACTTAAGTCAGGAAAGAAACCAATCATATATGTAATAGACAGCTTTCATGGAGCTAATCCAACCGTAGCATACATTTACGGAATTATTCCCATCCCTACAATAACCTACCACGGAGACATCGTAGAAAAGATAATTGAAAGCATCTTACATGATGAGCTTGAAAAAGATTTAGTAACCATAAAAAAAATTAATTTCCCAAACCTAACATCTGAAACTAAGAACGCATATCTATTAGATCCCTTTAAAGATCCATTAGTTGAAATCCTTACCCGTATAGAAAAAGAAAATCCAAACACACCTGTGTTCATTAATATGTCTTTTGGAAGGAACTACTTTTCCCCTGTAGCAGATCAGAGAATAGAAAAGTTTATAGAACTTAACAACAAAGGAATTATTCTGGTTAAGTCAGCAGGAAACAAAGAAGAACACACCATAACCAGCCTTGGAGTCACTGAAGCTTTGGGGTTCCTATTAGAAAACCTCTACACCGTAGGAGATGCTAAAAGATTCCAGCCGGGAGAAGTGAATATAGACGGCATAGCCAAAGTTATCTTTGATAATGGAGCCAAAACAACACTAAAAGGAACCTCTTTTTCGTCTCCTGCATATTTGGCATTGTTTGTTAAGAAACTATTCTTTACAGGCTATCTATCAGAGAATGGTAATGGCCAGCACTTACGCAATCCCCAAGATTCGTCAACAAAACCCCAGTAGCGACTGTCAAACGACCTTGGATGCGGAGCCATGACAAAGACTTTTCCGCTTGGAACAGGGCCATCGTAGTGAAAGTAATCCATAGGATTACCTTTCCTATCTGTATGTAGAACAGCTCCTTTTATCTGGCCGTTTATGTAAACATGGTAGTCATCTACTTTAACTTTCATACCAGGCAAAGCTGCAACCATCTTCACCAAGAGCTCCCCATTAGCAACGCCATACTGGGGATACTGCCTCTCTCCACGGTAGGGAAAGTAAACGTAATCCCCTACATTCAGCTCACTCACTGGATATGTTCTTCGTGTACACACAAACGAGGTGAAGTAATCTGAGTTGGTCCTAGTATGAACCAGAATGAAAAAGTGATTAAAAATACCGATAGCTCCTTGCCAGAATAGGTAAGTAAACAAGCCAACAGACAGCGGTAAAAACAGGGCCCTCTTCCAGGGAGGGAGCTCCATTAACCAAGCTCTAAAAGCTCTCAGCGTTTCCGCCAACCTTCCTCTCTCCCTGTATGAATAGTTCCTCTTTTAACCTCCTGTCCGGGTTCCCAGAAGAGAAGTACTTTGAAAAGAGCCTTTTCTCCAGTTCACCGGTAATGTCTACAATCCGGACGTTACTTAGTCCGTTAGCGAGGAAAGCTCTCCTGTTCACAACAAGAGTCTGACCACGAGTAGCGTACTCATCAAGAAGAAGGCGGAGCTCCGATGTTATGTTGCTTACCACTGCAACCGAAGCTTCCTCTACAGCAGCCCTTGCAGTCAGGTCCTTCCTGAACTTCTCGGCATCAAACGAGTAAATAACTCTTGGAGGCTGAGGAACCAAGAAGTAGAACATTGTTCCCGATATCAGAAGGGAAACTGCCACTGTAAGGAGAAACGGAGTTCCGACGAACAGCCAGTCAAATAGACCTTTCTTCTGCTCCTCCATCAGGCTTTCTCCTTCTCTATCATGAATTCAATGGCCTCCTTCAAGCTCATTCCTGATTCAACGAGCTTGTCTATTTCAGCAGTCTCCTTAGGATCCGTGGTGTAGAGATAGTAACTAAAACGGTCAACCATAAATCTCATAACTCCCCAAGTAACAGAGTTCTTGACGAATATCTCTGAATACTTTCCCTTCTCGGTCATAACTGTCCGAAGCATCTCCTTGGCAAAATCATCTATCGTCAGGATGTTCTCTTTGTAGGCCCTTTGGAGGTCAGATTCCCTTTGGTTTAGAAGGAACATAAACTCGGAGTTTGAAATAATGGCTTGGCCTACTGCTTTGTTCTCCTCCATAAAAAAGTCAAGAATGGATTGAGTAATAGTTGCTGCAACAGTATTGTATTTACGGAACCTACGGTAACCTGTCTCTATAAAGCGAGCTGTATGTTCCCCCCTCAGCAGGTCCCAGGCCTCATCAACAAAGAACAATTTCGGAATAGACCTGTCTCCCAAGTAGATCTTCTGAGAGAGAATCATCATAATGGACATAAGAACAACTTCCTTCATTGACTCGTACTGGTTAACTTCCTCAAGTTCCAGAACAACGAAAGGCTTATTGATGTCAACGTTAGCCCTGCCGTTATAGAAATGAGCAAAACGGCCCTCAGCGTAAGGGTAAAGAGCCTCTATCATTCTTGCTATCTGAGGACGCATTTCTATTTTCGTTTCATCCTTCATAAACTCTCGGAGAACATCCCTTACAAGCCTTACGGAAGCATCTGGTCCTTCCCTCTCCCAAGCTATGCGAATAGCCTGCTCCAGAACTCCCTTATAGTCTGTATATCCGCTTGCAGGGAGTCCGCACATGGTAGCAAAGAGCCTTACGAGCTGCTCAAGCTCAGCAGTAGCTTCCTTTCTGGCCTCGTCCTCACCGAGCTCCTGAGCTATTTTGTCAAGCCTTCCAAGAACACTGTTGGTAAAAGGGTTGATACAAAGCTTGCTGTCAAAAACTATCATCTGGCCGTCAAAAACCTTCACGGCCCGCATGTAGGACCTTCCAACGTCTATGCCGTAAACAAGTCCTCCTCTCCCGAGAAAGTTTGTAATGAATTCGTTCATAAGAAACGACTTACCGGCTCCTGATTGAGCAGCTATAAAGAGGTTATAGTTAGTTTCTGAGTCCCACAGGGATATGAGCTGAACCTGACCCCTTCGGGAGAAGAAAACAAATCCCGGATACTGAGGTCTCTTGTACCAACCGGTTCCTTTCCAGTCAGACTGGACCACGACGAGATTAGGAACCGACGAGATAATAACCGTCTTGGCCCTGTTGAGGAAGTCCATAGTCTCTTTGATAGGAGCCATAGGAAGGGAATAGATAAAGGTAGGAATCGTTTTAAACTTTTCTATCTGGAGCTCAAATCCGGCGGAGCTCCACAGCTTATTCAAGGTCCTAAAAGTGTTCTGTATTTCCCTTCTGGCCTCTCCCTTATCTCTGGCATCAACGTAGAAAAAGCCTGACACCAGAATCTTAACGAGCCTTGCAGCTGCTTTATTTCTGGCCCGGATAGTCTCGTAGATTTCAAGCTCTCTGACCTGGTCCCTGATCTTAACGGACTTCTGGATAGCCTCTTCAGCATAAGTGCTCTTATACCTATATATCTTGGCCAGTATCTTGGCCTCTTCTACCTCTGGAAGTTTGTAAATAGTGGTACTGATGGCAAAGGGATACTTAATCTGGTTAGCTTTATCCCGGCGGAGGATTGCCCCCATGACCTCAAGCAT
Source organism: Desulfobacteraceae bacterium (assembly GCA_027032655.1). Classification (GTDB taxonomy): domain Bacteria; phylum Desulfobacterota; class DSM-4660; order Desulfatiglandales; family JALVMZ01; genus JALVMZ01. Next base: position 5,155 of record JALVMZ010000269.1, on the reverse strand, counting down.
TCGGGATATATGAAAGGATCCAGAAGGAAAGCTCTTAGCAGTCCATGAAGCAAGATACTTCCCATCTATCTTTATGAACTCAGGATCTTCCACGACTATGGCGTTGTCGGCAAATATCATCTGCTCTCTAATTTCCCTTTCCGGGTCGTAGGGGGCTCTCTCAACGATTTCGTGAGACGGATTGAAAATCTCTCGGAGAGTGGCCAGGAAAAAGTCTGGAGGCAACGTATTCTGCACCTTACTGATAAAGCCCATAGACTCAATAGTTCCCCTAAAGCTGACAGCCTGGTCATGGCAGCGGTCAAGATACTTTTCAAAATCGTCAACTCCCTCTTCTTCAAGCTTACCTATACCGCTCCAGGCTTTAAGCCAGTCAATAAAGTTCTTTATCTTGGTAACTTTCTGAGGCGGAAAGATAATTGAGATAAAGAGGCGAAAATCCCTAAAAGGCACACCAGTAAACGGATGAGGCTTGCGAATGTATTCTTCATAGAACTTGGCCCTTCTCTTAAAAACTTCCGTTATAGCCTCATTCTCATGTTCAACCTTCTGCCATCTGTTGATAAAGGGATAGATGTTAGGAGAGGCGTACATCGTAAACTGAACTATTGTTCCATCTTCAACCTCAGAAAGCAGAGAGCGACAACCGTTTAGGAAGTCGTTACCGGCCACGATAAGCGGAGGGACCTCGTAGCAGACAGCTGCCCTACCGTCAGCCAGTATGTAGAGCTCCCTTTGAAAATCGTAGGCAACGTAAGGAAGAAACTGAGAAAGAGGCATGCTCTCATAAAGCTCAACAAGTTGTTTCCACGGCGTAGCAATAAAACCCGCTATCTTCCTGTGCTTTCTCTTACGTTTTCCACCTAAACCTACCATACCACCGTCTCTTCATTAGCGTTGTCCTTTACAGCTTCTGCTCTATAGTCAATGTGTTTGGAAACGCTATCAGGAACGCAATATTTTTCCTGCCTGCAACACCTCCTCTCACCTATAAGAGGATCTCCACAACTGCTACAGACAGTTTTATAGCTGCACCTTAAGGGTCTATAAGCAGAGCTCTCCTGGGTTCCCTCAGACTCCTGAGTATCTGAAAAAGCTCCCCTTTTATACATCCGATAAACGTCAGGTATGGAAGCACACGTTCCGGGATGATAACCGGGGCAGGAAAACTCAGAGGAATAGGGAGAGAAGATAGAACAGCTTGAAAAAAACAGAACTGCAATTGGTAAGAGTTTTTTCACAGCCACCCCCTCTCTACTCAGCCATCCTCCTGGCCAGTTCAAGCGCTTTTTCCCGTGAGATGCCAGGCTTAGCACGGAGCAGGAAAGCTACTATGAAGTCCTCGTCCTTGACTGCTTTGGAAAAGAAAGAGCTAATCTGGTCAACGTTTTCCTTACAAACATCCACCTTGTGCTTGACGAGCCAGTCCACAAACGCCCCTGACAAAGAAGGAGCTATCTTTCCCATCAGGCAAAGATAGTAAAGGCTCCCTTTCTGTTTACATACTTCCTCATTAATCCCTTTGCCGCAATTTTCCACGACTTCACCATTACATTCAGCCTTTGCACTCTGAAGGCCAAAAGCCAGGCAGACAGTAAGCAGTGCGAGACACTTTTTCATAGCTATTCCTCCTCCACAGTCTTCTGATTAGACATTTCAGTATGTGTCTCTAATGTCCTATATTGCGGGGCAAAAAGGACATAAGAACTCATAGGTTTTAGAGGAGCTTTAACCCACACAGGCAAGGAATTCCAAGAATGAAAAGACATTCCCTTACGGGCAGAGGAAAGAAACAAAGTATGTTCCTCTTTCTTACTCATTTATTGCCTCCCTTAACAAGGTTTTCCACAGCCCTAACGTTAGCTCCCACTATCTTTTTCCCGTCAGGCCAAGAGAAGAAAGTTGGAGTTCCTGTTACACCAAGCTTATTGATAACCTGTAGTTGCTTCTGAAATTCCTTTTCAGCCTCAGGAGTCATAGGCTCCCCAGAAGGAGAGGCTTTTCCCTCAAAAAATCTTTCAAGGAGAAGAGCTCTCTCTCCCTTAGGAGAATTCATTATGTCCGCTATGTATTTCATAGAGAAATCACCGTGAATAGGGAACAGGTAAACGTAGAAGGTAGCCTTTCCTTCTTTTGCCAGATGTCTTAAAGCGTTACAGGCCCTCTTACAAAACGGACAGGTAGGGTCTGTAACGACCACTATTTTCTTACCCGACCCACTACCGACTATAACCGGCGCATCCGAAAGATTTAGTTTGCTGATGTCAAACGGATAAAGGGACTCAAACACTTCTCTTCGGAACCCTTGAACAACCTGCTGATTTCTGGGAATAACTGCAAAGGGAACTCCCCTGATGCTGTACTTCCGCATCCACTGGTTCCACTTCCCGAGCAAACGTTTAGTCTCCTCTTTGTTTGCCTCAGATGCACTCTTTAGCACCTTCTGAACATCAGCCTCATCGTCAAGCTTACCGCTAACAACTTCTTCAATAGCCTTCCTTCTGTCCTTGTTGGATAGGATATAGAGAATATGTGGATAGGAATTCCTGCGCATATCGGCGAAGATAACGAAGAAATCAACATTCCTGCTTAGCAGAAACTTCAGGAGCTCCCTGCTGTAGGGACAGTCTGGATCCGCAACCAGAAAGACCGTAGGCTTCTTACTTCCAACTATATGAACTGCAGAACGGACAGGAAACGTTCTGGCCATCTCGTCAGCAAGCTGCCTGAAAAGCTGCTTTTTCTTCTCATCTGTAAGGTTTTTTCCCTGTAAGTTGTATATAGCTCCAAAAACAAGGTGTTCCACTTGAGGGTCAACGTAGATAATGTTGCTACCTGCATGGATTTCGTAGAGTCCTTTAATAGGAGAAGGTTCAACCCTGTCAAAACGCAAATTCGGAAGTTTCTTCCTGAGGAGACTTTCTACTTGCTTAACCTGAGAAGAGTCCCCACTGCCGGCCAAAGAAACGGAAGAAAACATAACCAGAAGAGCGACCAATCCCAAAGACTTTCTCACAACGTCCTCCAGAACAGAAATTCAGAACAAACGTTCTGTAATCAGTCCTGTATACCTGTAGTCTGTGTAGCTGTAGGGAATCCCTGTTCAGCTCCTGTGTGTAACTGTAATGTAGTCCTTGAGATAAAGGCATCAGGAATTAAAGCTTTAATTTTTCTGTATTCCTCTGTAGGAACATCAGTGTAAACAACGAAACACTTCCAGTTTCGGCAGGTTGTCTTTCTAATATTTATGCATGCACGAATTTTATTCCTGTATTTCTGAGCAAACCTCTCCGCCCCCCTCCTGCTCCTGAAGGTCCCTATAATCACTCTAAAGCGTTCTGGCCGTAATCGTCCTGTATCTTTTGTATTCCCTGTATTCCTTGTATTCTGTACGCCTAAACACTGACACCGGGACTGGAGTTCCTGCAATTTCTCTTCAAGCAGATTAACACGCTGAATAAGCTTATAAACGGCATCAACAAGAATCTCCTCGGTAGAAGCAGCTTGAATGTTAGCGTTCAGGCTCAGAACCAAAATCAAAGAAGCTGGCAGGAGTTTCCAGTGACTCAATAACCTGCCTACTGATAGAGTAAACGAAAGATTGAGGCTCCTGCGGAACCCTTTTAACATAAGGAGCTCTTTTGCCTCCTGAGTGGAAACGTTTTTCCTCTGTTCTGTTCTCAACAGAGAGAACATATATCATGTCCTCGTCATATCCGAGGAGCTCTCCTGTGTATAACTTATTATCTACCGTTCTAACTGTCACGGGCTTTCCGACAAGCATATCAAAGTTAAAACCTTTAGTCCTTCTACCGGATACAACAGATAAAGAATCCTTCAGGAGAACCTCAAGTGAATCAAGCCTTCTAATCACTTCAGTTACCCAACTTTGCATCTGCTCCATTTCCTCTACAGGTCCAGCCTGAGCAGGAACCTTCTCCTTGCCGGAAAACTCTTCCTTCATCCGCTTTCGTTCCTGCAGGAATTCAACAAACTTTTTCGCTCTAACGGCCAAGTCGTGGTTTATCTTCCGAACCTTAAGAAGGGAAACTTCATCAGCTGGATCCAGCCCTTCCTGTTCGCAAAGATACAGGTATCTGGCCGCCTTCCTACCCAAAGTTTGAACGCTTCCCTCTTTATAGCCGTTTCTGAGAAGCCAACTCTTGTACTCCTTTATAAGTTCCCTCTGTTCAGGCTTTAAGGCCCTCATAGCATTTTTCGGGAGCTCCACCATAATACACCCCTGGAACAGTATTTATTAAATGAAATTAAATCAAATCTAAGAAAAAATAAAGCTTGCATTCCTGTTTTACAGAAATATATTAGAGAACAGGAGGAGAACAATGGAGAACATCGTCGCCGTTTACGGAACATTAAAACAAGGACACGGAAACCACTACTACCTCACAGACTCTGAATTTTTGGGAAAAGGAGTGTCCCTTGGAAGTTTTCTCCTGGGACATTCAAGCTTCCCTACCGTTGTTCCCCATAAAAACGGAGTGCCTATAGTGGTTGAGCTATACAGCGTATCCGGTAGAACGCTCATGCAGCTGGACAGGCTGGAAGGAGTTCCTACTTTCTACAAAAGGGACTCTTTTTCTTTTAGAACAGATAAGGAAACAATACCGGCCATACTCTACTTTATGGAAAAACCAAATGGACTTTTCAGTTGGGAGCTCCCTGAAAAAAAGGTTCCACATTGGTGGACAAAGAAAGGATGGAAACCTTGGGTTAAAGAGATACTACGCTAAGGAGAAAATCATGCCAACAACAGAGATCTATATGCTCTTAGACAGCTACAGAGGAAAACTCCTCTTTGCAGAAGACAAGAGGTTCAGAGTAACTGTTTCTTATAACGATGGAGCTATACCAATGTTTTCAAAATTAGAACTTCTTATAATCAACAAGTCCAGCCTCAACTTCAGAGAGGAAAACGGAAAAGTAATAGTTGATAGCATCCGGGATTTTGAGGAGGCCATTAAGCTCCATCAGTTCAGATTCTATACCCCCATACTTGAACTTGTATCGGCCGGAGAAAAAACATTAGAAGACGAATTTTTCAACCTTATGGTAGAAAACATCAAAGAGGATATAAAGAACGGCCTTTACTCATTCGGTCGTTTCAAGGAAAACAGGTTAGAGGTTCTGGTTGTTG
>JALVMZ010000268.1 GCA_027032655.1 Desulfobacteraceae bacterium | reverse complement strand
TTTTACTACCTCCTTGTTGTTTTGTACGTATTTTACAAAGTATACTCCTTGAGTAAAGTCTTTTAATGAAAGTCTTTTTTTACTGTCTTTAAGCACTACCCTGCCCTGTATATCGTAGATGGTGTAGGAGTCTGTGTTGAGGAATAGGTCAGTGCCTGTAAGTTTTACAATAGTGTTGCTTATATCTTTTTCCTCCTCTATCCCTTCAAAGTCTTCCCATTTGTACACGTGTGCGTAGACATCAAACCCTCTGTTGTTACGGTTATCAAGCCATACAACTACAAAGAGACTGTCATTGCCTGCAACTGAGCCTTTGTTGACTACTGTCCTGTACCACGGCTCATCAATCTCTGCTCCTATGGGTAGATTAAGACCTGTCGGCCTACCGTTCCTATTAAATATCACTGCCTTTGTCCTAATCTCATCCTTATTAAGGTTTGTTAATAACAGTATTATCCTGTCCTTATTCATTATCAGATCTGATGTATGATATTTCCCCCAGGCATATATATCTCCTCCTCCAGTATTCTCTAAAACTGTATCTTTAATCATATTAAAGCTTGTGTCCAGAAGCACAAAGCTGTAGTTGTTATAAGCATTTCCTATTTCATACAGGGTGGCTATCCTGTTGTTAAACCATACACCTTCTATAAAATTTCCTGCTGTTCCGTATGCTGGTATATACGTTACCTCTATACTGTCTCCAACAAGATATGCTATCTTAGCATGAAAGTTTAAATTGCTCAGCTCCATTATTGAAAGTAAGTATCTATCCTTATCAATATATGAAACATAAATATCCGGACAATGGCCAGGATCCCAGAGTATTGGTAGTTTATCGTTTTCTACCTCTATACTGTTCTCTCCTTTAGCAAGTTTCTTATGAAATATAGCTGAGTTTGAGCTGAAAATATCAAGTGTGTCGTCTCTATATGTAAAGTCTAACCCTTTTATTTCGCTTGTATTCAGGGTGATTATGCTTGATGTATCATATCTACCCTCTGTATTATAAAACTTAAAGATTATTTCCTTATCCTTTACATATCCTACTACAACCTCATTATCTGTCATGTATATATCTGCGTAATAAGCAAATAGAGAAACATGAGTAGAGAATAGTGTCCAGCCTGTATCTATTTCAATTCTATCTGTTAAGGCTTCCCCTTGAGCGTTAAATAATTTTAAATAAAGATAGTATGTCCCTTTAAGCTCTGTATAGAGTACAGCAAAATCTCCTCTTTTGTTCATGCTTACCCTGGGAAAAGCTTGATTGACGTTATCCTGTGTAGTTATCTCTCCTATAGGCTTTATATTGTCTCCTTCTAATGAATATTGGCTCTCAAATATCCTATGAAGACCGTCTATGTAAATATATCCATCTCCTGCCTTTCTATCAAAATAAACATCAATAATCCCTTTTTTCCTATCTACATCAAAACATGCCTTCTCAAACGTATCTGTAATGGACATAAGCCTTTTTGTATTAAAATCTCTATCAATTATGGACATCTTAAGTGTATCATCAGCTCTTAGGAGT
>JALVMZ010000267.1 GCA_027032655.1 Desulfobacteraceae bacterium | reverse complement strand
CTTTGGAAGAGAGGTGAAATTGCTTAGAAAATCACACATGACCCTTGAATATACATTTTACAATGCAACTAACAGACCAGTTGAAAAGATACTTGAAGAAGATGCTCTGAGGGAGGACGGAATCGGTGATATCCTTCTTGACATGGGGCTCATAGACGAAAACACACTTAACAGAATCCTTGCAAAATACGATTATGAGATGGATGAATATTAGACTTCGAAGTCAACTCTTATCTTAAATTTTTTCATTGATGGCAAATTTAATATATCTTTTACACCTGTCCTGATCCTTATCTGTTCAAGGGCATTTCTTATCTCCTCCTCATCCTTTGCGATAAATGTAAACCATATATTATACTTGTGTTCTCTCAGATAATTATGTGTTACTCCAGGATATTCATTAACCACCTTAACAAACGACTCTATCTTATCCTCTGGAACCATAGCAGCACAGAGGGTGCTGGTAAAATTAAGCTTATCTGAGTCAAAATTGCCTCCTATCCTTCTTATTATCCCCTTCTCCTTTAACCTCTTTATCCTTTCAAGAACCTCCAGTTCTTCAATATTTAACCTTTTACCAAGTTCCTTATATGGTCTTTCCGTAATAGGAAATTCTGACTGTATCTCATTCAATATTGCCCTATCAATCTTATCCATTGGAATCTCCCTGAGTTTATTTATTCATACCCCTGGGGGTTGTATCCACATAGAGGTTCTGGTCCAAGATAATCGCCTGTTGCCTCATAGGCTCTTGCCCTGCATCCTCCACAATATATTATATACTTACATCTCCCACATTTTCCTTTGTATTTTGAAAAGTCTCTGAGTTCATTGAAAATCCTTGAATTGTTCCATATATGATCAAATCCCCTCTCTTTTAAATCACCACAATTCAGCTCAAGATATCCGCACGGCTGGATTATTCCATTATATGAAACAAAACAGAAGCTGATACCTCCCAGACACCCCCGAGTTACTGCATCAAGTCCAAAAGTTTCAAAATTTACCTTTTTCCCCTCCCGCTTTGCCTCCTGCCTCAATATCCTGTAATAGTGTGGGGCACATGTTGCCTTTATGTGTATCGGATATTCCCTGCTCATCCTGTAAAGGGAAAGCAGAAGATCTTCATATTTTTGAGGGTCAATCTGTTGTCCTTTCATATCCCTTGCACGGCCTGTGGGAACCAACAAAAAAATATGATGAGCAGATGCACCAATGGAGATGGATAGGTTAACTATTTCCTTTAAATAATTCATGTTTCTATTTGTTATTGTTGTATTAATCTGAAACTCGATACCTTCCTTTTTAAGAATTTCTATCCCTTTCATTGATCCTTCAAATGCCCCTAAAACCCCCCTGAAATTATCATGTATCTCTGGGGTATGCCCATCTATTGATATACTCACCCTTTTAATACCAGATGACTTTATCTCTTTAGTTATCTCTTTACTCAATAGAGTGCCATTAGTGGCCATTACCATCCTGAATCCCAGCTTTGTCCCATATCTTGCAATATCAAAGATATCATCTCTTAGCAGGGGTT
>JALVMZ010000266.1 GCA_027032655.1 Desulfobacteraceae bacterium | reverse complement strand
GCTGAAGACCGCTTCCATAGGGGTTATTCCTTCAAGATAGGATTTAAGAGGTTCAATATGTTCTTTGTGGAGCACGCAGGCCTGGAGAGCTGCGTTGTAGCAATTATCAGGGAATATATCCCATCCACCAAAGACAAGGTCTCTCAAGTCGGCAAGTGGGATAAAGTCTTTTATTGCGGGAATATTGTATTCATATCTTTTTCCCAATCGAATGGTTCCCATCTGGGTAAGTGAACCCACAGGTAGTGCCATACCTTCCCTGACAAGCCGGACTCCTGCAATCAGGGTTGTGCTTACCGCCCCGCCAATCCCTGGAATAAGAACCCCTAGTTTGCCCTCTGCCTCTGGAATGTTATTTTTCCTTTTCATAATCACCTCATGTTTCTGGTTTAGGGATTAATAATATATATACTTTAACCCTCACTCATCCTGCAGGTGTCTGGGAGGCACCCGAAGGGGAAAATAGCTCTCTTATTAGTTTTTACAAAATATTTAATGTGATTATAAATGAGTATAATCCAATAAATACCCAATCTCAAGTTAATTCGTTTTTATTCTATTCCTTGACATTGGAGCAAATATTTTTTTAACTTTGATAACTCAGTGGTTTGTTTTAAAAAAGATATTTGGGAGGTCAGGATGAAAAGGTTAATCTTATTAATTGTCATTGTGCTTTTTGTCCCTGTTTGGATATTGACTGATGTGGCAATATCTCAGGACAATCAGGAAATACCGGAAGATATAATCATTAATAATTCGGGATACAGAAGAAAGGTGCACACTGGGGTGGAATTTCCTCATCTTGCTCATTCAGAGGATTATGGTATTGAATGCAGTGAGTGTCATCATGAATACAAAGGTGGAAAAAATGTATGGAAAGAAGGCGACCCTGTAAAGAGGTGTATTACATGCCATAAACCTACAAAAAGGCAGGGAAAGGTGGTTAGACTTCAGTTTGCATATCATTTCAGTTGTAAAAAGTGTCATAAGGAAATGGAATCAGGCCCTGTTGAATGTAAAGAGTGTCATAAGAAATAGTGATGATACTTAAACTCAGGATAATCACATTTAATCTCAGATTTGAAAATGATACGGATGGACCACACGCATGGAAATTCAGGAAAAGAGCTGTAATAGAGTTAATAAAAGAATATGCGCCCTCTATACTTGGAACTCAGGAGGGAAGACCGGCCCAGCTTGATTTCCTTACTCATTCTTTATCTGATTATATTGCCAATATTCCTTCATCACGGAGAATTGATGATGCAACATGCCAGTTCCCCACCCTATATTTCAGAAATGATCTCTTCGATATTGTTGAAAGTGATGAGTTCTGGCTTTCATTAACTCCGAGTGTCCATCGCAGTAAAGATTGGGGCAGTGCATTTCCCAGAATGATTAATTTTGCAAGGTTAATTCCAAAGGGAACCAATGGGTCCTTCTGGGTAGCAGTAACCCATCTGGATAATAAAAATGCTTTCGCAAGACAGATGCAGGCCGGGATGATAGTAGATTGGGTCCAAAAGAGAACAGGCAATATAATAC
>JALVMZ010000265.1 GCA_027032655.1 Desulfobacteraceae bacterium | reverse complement strand
TATAATCTACTCTCTTATTATAATGGTCATATCAGCATTTGAGCCAAAGGGTATATGGGGCATGATTGAAAGGGTTAGGGGAAGGAGCACTGCCCGATGAATATACTTGAGGTGATAGAGCTTACAAAGGATTTTGGAGGCCTGAGGGCAAATGACAGCATATCATTTTCAGTGGAAAAGGGCTCCATTGTGGGCCTGATCGGTCCAAATGGGGCAGGTAAAACAACACTTTTTAACTGCATTTCAGGTCATTATCCTTTGACAAAAGGACAGGTCATATTTGATGGCAAAGATATAACCAATTTAAAAGCGCATGAGATTGCAAGACTGGGACTTGCACGAACATTCCAGGTGTATGTTGCATCAGGTGATTTAACTGTAAAAGAGAATATTATGGTAGGCGCATTTATGCGAACATCAAATAGGACACATGCCATGAAAAGGGCAGATGAAATTCTGGAGCAGATGAATCTCAATAGTTACAAGGATTTTCTGGTAAAGGAACTTCCTGTTGCTGCCCAGAAAAGGGTCAGCATGGCAACAGCAATTGGAACAGACCCAAAGATGCTCCTATTGGACGAAGTTGCAGCAGGTCTTACTCCTCCAGAGATTGAGGAGTTCATGGAGATTATAAAAACAGTGCATAAAGAGCTTGGAATTACCATTATGCTGATTGAGCATGTAATGGAGATGGTAATGAAGCTGAGTGAGAGGGTAATCGTGCTTGATTATGGGAAAAAGATTGCAGATGGGACACCGGATACAGTATCAAAAGATCCCAAGGTGATAAGTGCGTATCTTGGAGAAAGATATGCAAAGGATATACAAACAAAGGATATATAAACTTAAATACACTTAATTGGTATGTAAAATTGAGATTAGTTTTATTGATTATATAAGGGATCAGGTGATGGCTGATACCATATTATATGTACAAAATATAAAGGTGAAGTATTCTACCATTGAGGTAATACATGGAATTACAATTAAGCTTAACCAGGGTCAAACAGTATGCGTGCTTGGAAGCAATGGTGCAGGTAAGACAACGCTCCTTAAAACCATTTGTGGTGCAAACAGGATAAGTGATGGGAGAATACTCTTTCAGGGAAGGGAGATTCATAATCTTAAGACCGAAGATATTGTAAAGCTTGGTATCGTATATGTGCCTGAACAGAAGATGCTCTTCGGCCCCCTTTCAGTGGAGGAGAACCTTTTACTTGGTGCATATAGCCTGAGGGATGAAAATAGGATAAGGGAGAATCTTGAATTTGTATATAACCTGTTCCCGGTTCTGAGAGAAAGAAAGGAGCAGAGTGCATCCACACTTTCAGGCGGAGAACAGCAGATGGTTGCAATAGGAAGAGGACTCATGTCAAATCCAAAACTCCTGATGCTGGATGAACCATCCCTTGGACTTGCACCATTCCTGGTGGATGAAGTGATGGATACTGTTCGTAAATTGAAGGAAGAAGGTAATTCCATTCTCCTTGTGGAGCAGAATGTCCGTGAAGCGCTTAATATATCGGATTATGCATATATCATTCAGACAGGCAGG
>JALVMZ010000264.1 GCA_027032655.1 Desulfobacteraceae bacterium | reverse complement strand
GGAATCTTCAGGGCCTGAGACATGATTGCAGTATGTGATGTCTTCCCCCCAACATCTGTGATGAATCCCATTATCTTTGTAGTGTCAATCTCACTTGTATCCATGGGTGAGAGATCATGGGCAACAATTATAACCCTCTCCTTCAATGAAGAAAGATTCTCTGGTTCTTTGCCTGTAAGGTTTATCATTAATCTGCGGACAACATCTTGAACATCATTTATCCTTTCTCTGATATACTTGTCTTCTACCTGTTCAAACAGCTCTCTTATTTTATCCATTGATTTCTGGAGTGCCCATTCGGCATTTATTCTATCATGCCGTATTGTTTCAATTGTGCTATCAGTTATCATGCTATCTTCAATCATCATAAGGTGAGTGTCTATTATGAATGAGTGTTTTTTAAGTGCCTCCGGCATCTTTGATTTGAGTTCCATTATCTGATGTTTTGTCTTTTTAACAGCAGATTTGAATCTTTCAATCTCTTCTCTTACCTGTTCCTCACTTGTCAGATATTGATAGAATACTTTGACCTTTGATCTGTCGAAAAGGTGAGCCTTGCCAATTATAATCCCCGGACAGACGGGTATCCCCTTGAGTATTTTCTTCTTTTTCCTTTGAGATTCCTTATTTTCTGTCACACTCATTTGATCCCTTTTTGAAGTATCTTGGTTATTCTATTAAGCAGTTCCTTGGAGTCTTCTCCCACCGCCCTCAGTTGCAACTCTGTCCCTTTTGGGCAGTCAAGTGTAAGGATGGATAATATGTTGGATGCTTCCACCTCTTTGTCATTTTTCTTAATAAAGAGTTGTGAGTTGGATTTTGATACAGTTTCAACAATCCTGGCAGCAGTCCTTGCATGAATTCCTGATTTATTTGAGACTCTTACTGTTTTAATATGTTCTTTTGCTTTCATTTTGTTTAATTCTTCCTTCAAGATTGAGCAAAACCCTTTATGAGGATTGTAAATTCTCCCCTTTTTTTACTATTATTGATATAATTCATAATCTCACTTACATTACCTCTTTTTATTTCTTCATGGAGTTTTGTAAGCTCCCTTGCCATGACAACAGTCCTGTCGCCCATTATATCGTATATATCTTTTAGTGTCTTTTCTACCCTGTGGGGGGATTCAAACAGTATAATGGTCATCTTTTGATTTTTCAGTTCTTCAAGTTGCTTTCTTCTTCTGCCTTTTTTTGCTGATAGGAATCCCACAAATAGAAATTCATCACTTCTGAATCCCGATACCGATATTGATGCACAAAGTGCTGAAGGTCCTGGTATTGGTGAAACCCTGACACCCGATTCCATTGCTAATTGGATTAATCTTGCACCAGGGTCTGATATGCCTGGAGTTCCTGCATTTGTAATATATGCCACATCACTTCCTGTTTTTATTTTGCTTACAATCTCAGGCCCCCTTCTTTTGTGATTATGCTGATTATAAGAAATAATCCTGGTCTTTATGCCATAATGGGAGCACAGTTTTCTTGAGTGATTTGTATTTTCCGATGCAATTAGGTCAACCGAGTTCAATATCTTTAATGCCCTAAGGG
>JALVMZ010000263.1 GCA_027032655.1 Desulfobacteraceae bacterium | reverse complement strand
TCCAGCGTATATGAGCAGAGCACTGGCTGAAAAGGTCAGTAAAAGCACCAGGATGGGAAATATGCTTACATTTATATACCTCAGTGATAGTCCATTATGGAGAATAGGGAGCTCTTCATAGTCTGATGGATTTTTAAGGCCAATTAGAAGTAATCTTCTTTCGTGATTGTGTGCTGTTAAGTTTCCTTTTAGTGGCGATCCACTCCAGTAGTAGAAGGGTGCACACTCAGAACCTGGAATTATTACCATATCCGGAAATCTGGAGGATAACTGCTTTAAAGTTCTGATATATTTTTCAGCACCAATTCTATTAATTGAATTTCGCTCAACCCTCTTTCTGACAAATTTTCTAAAGGGGAATATTCCATATTCAATAACCATCCTGTCATGATCATTAAAAAAGACCGCATCAAGGCCCCTGCTCTTGGCAAGTCTAACAACAGAATCAGGGTCAAACTTTCCATCGCTGAAAGTGGTTCTTATATCAATCACACCCTTTGCCTGGATGTATTTGTTTTCTGATGAATATGAGTCAGGAGAAATTAATGATAATGTGGTAATTATAATTATGATTTGATAGACTCTTATAAGTTTCATGTTTACATCCTTAAAAGGTCCTGATAGAGCATGTCTATCTTTTCAATCATAGCTTCAATGCTGAATTTTGAAGATGTCTCTCTTCCCTTTTCACCCATCTTTTTTGTCAACTCGTAATTACTTAAAAGCCTTATTATGGCTGATGAAAGCCCTTTTATATCTCCTGGTGTTATAAGAAAGCCATTTTTACCATCTTCAACAAGGTCAACAATGCCCCCTGTTCTACTTGCAATAACAGGTTTTCCTGAAGACATTGCTTCAACAATAACACGCCCCATCCCTTCATTTAGAGAGGGAAGCACAAATATATCCATCATATGCATTATATCGGGCATATCATTTCTCCAGCCAAGCAAAAATACTTTATCCTCGTGTTTCATTTGGATTGCAATCTCCCTTATTTTTGCTTCCAGTTCACCTCTTCCCACAAATATTAACTGGCATTCAGGGTGCTTTTTCCATACCTGCTCCATTGCCAGAAGGAGTGCTATTGACCCTTTAACTGGTGATAGCCATCCTGCAGTTCCCACAACCGGGGCATCGGGATTCAGACCAAGCTCCCTTCTTTTTATTTCAGGTGGAACGGAAGGTTTCCTGAAGAGTTTCACATCAACCCCACTATGAATGGTTGTTATCTTATTGCCCGGATAAACCCCTTTTTTAATATAGTCACTCTTTTCCCCATTGGTTAAAGCTATAATCCTTGATGTAATAATCCCCAGAAATCTTTCTATCCATAAAAATATTCTGGATTTTAAAGGAGGGAAATGGCCATAAAATACATGTCCATGAGGGGTATGAACAATCTTTCTTATTCCCCACATAAAGGCAGAGATTCTACCAAGGGCACCGGCCTTTGATGTGTGGGTGTGGACAATCGAAGGATTATGATATCTGATGGCCTTTATAAGCCATAAGAGGGCATGAAGATCACTCAGTGGTTTTAGGTCTCTTACAAGATAGGGGT
>JALVMZ010000262.1 GCA_027032655.1 Desulfobacteraceae bacterium | reverse complement strand
GAATTGAAGAGGCGTATAGAGTGGATGAGGAATCCAGAAAACAGGAACAGGGCTATTCGATACGGGAAGGAATTGATTAAGAGCAAGGCAACTCCAGAGAAGTGGGCGGAGGTGTTTAAGAGGCTTCTGGAAGAGAATTATGGTTAGGGTGAAGTTGAAAAGACCGGATTTTGAACACCAGCTATTCCCCGAACTTTTGAAAACGGCTGGAGCCGGAACCCTGATCGTTTTTGGAAGCGTTGCGGATAGAACGGAAACTGGCTTTTCCGATGTGGACCTCCTGTGGATTTACCCCGACGATTTACCCAAACGTTATATCACCAGCACATATATGAGATTATCGAAAGTTATACTGAAGTATGACCATCTCCAGCATCACGGTCCATTCATCGCTTCCGAGACTTCTATAAAAGTGAAATCCCCTCTACCTCCCGAAGCCATCAAAAATGGGGTGGTGTTGAGGGGGAAGTCTATTTTAGAAATGGGCGGATGGAGTGATGGAAGAGATGTTCTGGTAAGGCTTGTGAATTCTGTGAAAAGATTATCTGATTCTCCTCCGAATAACCTTTACGACCTGAAGAGCTTTATGAGCTGGTTATTCCTGATACCCACCTTATCCTTCAGAGCAAGGGGGGTATATCTTACCAAGCCGGAAGCGATTTATAGGGTAAGGGAGATTTCAGATCACTGGCATGTTATAGAAATCGCATCAGATATAAGGAAGAAGTGGATAAGACCCAGAAGTCTGTTATTCTCAACTGCTATAACCTTAACACCAAATCCATGGAGAATAAATAATCATCTTGCGAGAATTATGTTCAGGATACCTGAACAGATAAGGGGAATGATACCCGATGATTTCTGGGAGGAGGCAAATGGATTCGCTCAGGACGCCTTACGGTTTGCTGATAGATGATACCAGACCTCTATCTGTAGAAGATTATCACAGAGCGCTGGACGAAGTAATAGAAATTTCGGGGAAGATCGGAGCTGTTTCAGTCTATACTTACGGGAAAATAAGCAACCCCGGGATTTCGGATTTGGATGTGGTTATAGTTATTCCCCGTAAGGATATCCGATTTCCCTTCAATATTTTGAGTCCGGATACGAGATGGATTCTATCCCATACCCCCGTACTGCTTACAGTAGATGATTTTCAACATGCGGGTGAATTCATGGATACGAGTCGATTCAGGCATGTGTGGGGAAGGGATCTGGGTGTTCCCGGGGTTCCTGCAGATGCGAAGAAGAAGCTTGTCGTTAACTACGGTGTAAAGCGCATAGCAGGTATCTACAGGACATTCTATATGGGAACTTTGAGAGCAAGGGGGCTGCTCCTGCATATTCACTCCATCAGGTACAGTTTCGATATGCTGGGGATGAAACGCCCGGGATACTTCCAGGAAATATCTCTACTGCGAAGGAAATGGTTCGAAAAAGATACAGGCAGGTTACGCGAACTGCTGAGATTATCGCTCATGTCCTTCGAAATAATGGGAAGTATTTTCAATACTTTTCGCAGGAAGAGGGCAAATTCTGTCAGATTCCATAACTGGATCTGGAAAG
>JALVMZ010000261.1 GCA_027032655.1 Desulfobacteraceae bacterium | reverse complement strand
TTAATACTTATTATTCTCTATACAAATTATTCAGTAATGTCAAGATAAAAGTGGCTCTTTATCAACTTCTTTAAATCAATAATCTAAGCATTTATTATTCTTAACTGGAAAAGTGAGATAACTTTAAATAATCAGACAATTCAATTAATATGGCCTTATCCTCCCTTTCCTCTACCACCTTGAGCTCCATCACCACCACTGAAGATTCTATTAGGTTCCAATATATATCTGGATTTACCTTATCTGTCATGCTGAGGGGCTAGGCCCCGAAGTATCTCATAGATCCTTCGGGTGTCTTTCAGACACCCTCAGGATGACGAAAATAATTATATCGCCCCCTCTCAGGATGACAAAAATAACTATATTGACACCCTCAGGATGACGAAAATAATTATATCGCCCCCCTCAGGATGACGGAAATAATTATAATGATACCCTCAGGATGATAAAAACAACTATATTGACCCCCTCAGGATGACGAAAATAATTATAACGATACCCTCAGGATGAAAGATGGAATATGAATCATTTTTGCATAGCTCTCAGTTTGGGGTAATATAACAGTATTTTCATAAATAATTTAAGGATTTTTTCAGATTTCTTTCATATATCCAGAAATCAGGAGTGGTGGATCATGGAGCAGGGAAAAGGCAGGTATTATACTTCCGGGATAATATGGTTTAGAATATTATCGATTAATGGCATATCTTTTGATATTTAATTTGAAAATTTAATAAATATGGGATGGGAATGATGGGTAAGATGTCATATCAAGAATATGGAATGGTAAGGGTTTGAATGTTAAAGGGAGGATGTTAAATACCGCAAGATGGATTTATAAAATTCCCCGGTAAGGGTGGTCTCTTTTTACCATGAAGGTAATTATAATAAGGGCAGGTGCTCTGGGAGATACCTTATGTCTTATGCCTGCAATTGAGTTGCTGAGGAGACATGCAGAGATAACATTGATTGGAAGGTATCCAGGTATTGAGGTATTAAGTCCATATGTAAAAAGGGTAATTGACTATGAAACATGTGGAATGCACCTTTTATTTAGTAATGAAACAGAAATTGGGGATACATTAAACCTGCCCCCACATGATAGGATAATAATATTTACAACCAGAAAAGGTAATATACTGATGAAAAACCTGAAAGCCATATATCCTGAATCAAAGATATATATTTATCCCCCGTTTCCTGAAAAAAAGGATATTCACATATCATGGCATATGGCAGAGTGTATAAATCGGGCAGGTATCCCCTGTGAGCCAGCGGAGGCCATAAGGGTTGCAACAGATAGAGCACTTTTTACAGGATGTCAGGATAATAAGGACAAGAGCATAGATGTATTAATCCATCCAGGATCTGGCAGCCTAAAGAAGAACCTCGCCCCTGAATTCTGGATGGATGTTATCTCAAAGATTGAATTTAGAAAGATTTCGCTTCTCTTTGGCCCTGCTGAGGAAGGGATTTTCGGTGTATTTCAGAAGTTTATTACTAGGAGGAACATAGAATATTTTATATCCCCGAGCATTCAGGAGCTGATAAACATAATTGCTTCATGTAAAATATATACAGGGCATGATTCAGGAGTAACACATTTGAGTTCAATGCTTGGGAAGAGAACCATTGCAATATTCCCCAGGAATAACATTAAAACTTGGAGACCCCTGGGGCCTGATGTTAGTATTTTTGAAAAGGAGAATGTGACCCCAGAAATGATATTAAAAGAGTTAGAGAGATAATTCAGGTGGTGGTGTGAAATCAGTATATGAAATAAGAAAAAAGGTTTTAAGGACCATTCATAAATATAACATGATAGAGTCAGGTGATCTGATTGTGGTGGGGGTCTCAGGGGGGCCTGACTCCGTTTGTATGCTGGATATACTTGATGGTTTAAAAAGGCAATTGGCTGTTGAGCTTATTGTTGCCCACTTTGAACACGGGCTCAGGAAAGATGAAGATGCAGGGGAAACAGAATTTGTTAGAGACATAGCAGACAGGTATAAGCTCAGATTTGAGACAGAAAAGGGTGAGCTTGAAACTCTTCGGGCGGACTCATCCATTGAGGAAAAGGCACGGGATGCAAGGTATAGATTCCTTGAAAGGGTGAAAGAGAGATACAGTGCAGATAAGATAGCCCTTGCCCATAACATGAATGATCAGGCAGAGACGGTTATAATCAGGCTGTTACGGGGAAGTGGCACTAAAGGACTCTCTGGTATTCCGCCAGTAAGAGGAGATATTATAAGACCATTGATAGAAATAAAAAGGGAAGAGATACTCAGCTACCTTTCAGAAAGAGACCTGGATTATGTAATTGACAGTTCAAATACTGATACCAGATTTTTACGAAACTCAATTAGATTGGAGCTTATCCCCCAACTTGAAAGATACCAGAAAAGACTGATAGAGAGACTTTCAAAACTATCTGATATCCTGAGAGAGGACAATGCCTATCTCCAGGAACTATCAGAGAAGTGGTTTCAGAAAAATGCGATTCAGAAGTCCTCTGAGGCGGTTGAAATTCCGATAAGTAAATTAAGTGTGCTGGCTATCCCTGTTAAAAAGAGGGTTATACAGCATGCAATATCCTTAATTCATGGGGGACTGAGAAGGATAAATACCGTTCATATTGAATCAATCCTTGATTTAATGAATAAAGACACAGGGGCTCTGGAGCTCACGCTCCCCAAGGGGATAAGTATTAAAAGGCGATATGGTGAGCTGATATTCACAAGGGCAAAACATGAGGAAGACATATCGTTTTCATACAGGATAGATAGACCTGGTGTATATCACCTGCGGGAGATAGATAAACACATATCCTTTTCCATAACTCAAGGAATTACAGAGATAAAAGATATGTTTCAAAGTGAGATAACTGGAAGAAGTCTTATTGATGCTGATCTGATCAGATTTCCTCTTGAAGTCAGAAACTTCAGACCCGGAGATAGATTTATCCCCCTTGGCATGAAGGGACATAAAAAGATAAAGGATATATTCATCGACCTTAAGATTCCCAGAGAGGAAAGAAAAAGGGTTCCCATTGTTTTATGTGAAAAGGAGATCATCTGTATCCCGGGAATCAGGGTAGGGGATAAGTATAAGTTAAATGAAAAAACAAAGAATATACTTGAGATATCAATATGTTAATGAATTGGAAGGTATATATAAACCAATAAGGTGGGATTCAGGCTCCGGGATAGGATATGGCATAATGTGAAGAAGATCCTTTATAGGACCCTGTAATGTATTTGAGTCAACCAGCTTTCATCTTATATGATAACTCTTTTTCGCCTGATTCCATAAATCCCCTTTTTTGATGGGTGATGCTCGGCCTCTTTGAATGAAAAAACTCAATCAGATAATTATATGCCCTTTTATGGTTCATATGCCTTCCACAGGTCTCAAATGTAATCGCAGCAAAGTTGTATTCAGGCCATGTGTGTATGGCAAGATGTGATTCTGCAATGGTTATTGTGCCACTTACTCCCCACGGTTCAAATGTGTGAAATGACTCTCCCACAACATGGGCACCCATAAGTTTGGCGGCCTTCAGCATCCCCTCTCTTATGCGATCAGGGTCAATGAGTGTCTCCCTGTCGCATTCGTATAGATCTATTAAAACAAGGTCAAGTAATGCTGCCAATTTAACCACTCCTATTTTTGTATTTTAAGTGTTGAAGTTCCCAACCCCTTTCTATCAATCCGCAGTATGGACGGATTGCCTGAATAATCAGGTTAATTTTAAAAAACATTCCTATTTAAATAAAGTTGTTGGCCTTGTCAAGAGAAGTTTTATTTATTTTGAAAAATTCTTCTAATGCCTGAAATATAAGGCGGTCCTATTATCCCTTTTTCGGTTATTATTCCTGTAATATAACGGGACGGTGTAACATCAAAGGCAGGATTTAAGGCATTAACCTCCTGTCCTACAATTGATTTTCTTCCAATTCTTCTTATCTCATCCGGGTCCCTGAATTCAATATCTATCTCTTCACCTGATTTAATGGAGGTATCTATTGTGGAAAGTGGAGCTGCAATAAAAAATGGTATTCTATTCTCCTTGGCAAGGACAGCAATCTGGTATGTGCCAATCTTATTTGCTGTATCACCATTGGCTGCTATCCTGTCAGCACCGGTGATAACAATATCAATCCTTCCGCTTCTCATAAATGATCCTGCTGCACTGTCAGTTATAACCTCAACAGGTATTCCATCCTCCATAAGCTCAAAGGCAGTTAATCTTAGTCCCTGAAGCCAGGGTCTTGTCTCATCAGCCATGACCCTGACCTTTTTGCCTGATTCCACTGCTGCCCTTATTACCCCAAGGGCTGTGCCGTATCCACCTGTTGCAAGGGCACCTGCATTACAGTGGGTTAACACTGTAGCGCCATCAGGAATAAGTTCCTGACCAAAATAACCCATCTTTCTGTTGATATCAATGTCCTCTTTCAGAATGGAGAGGGCCTCTTCTATCATTGACTCCCTTATCTTTTCAGGGGAGCTGGACGTCATCCTTTCTGCCCTGTTCAGCATTCTTTTAATCGCCCACTTGAGATTGTATGCAGTGGGTCTTGCCTTTTCCAGTGTATCTGCTGTTTTCCTCAAATCCATTAAAAGAGCAGAGCCTGACCTGGCCTTTGATCTTACCGCACAGAGTGCCATACACATTCCAGCGGCAATACCTATTGCAGGTGCCCCCCTTATTACCATCTTTTTTATGGCATCCATTACATCCTTGGGGGCCTTGCAGACATAGTATTCCTTTTTCAGAGGAAGCTTCCTCTGATCCAGCATCCTTATATGGTCACCTTTCCACTCTATAGTGGGTAGCATGGTCAGGCTATCTTCTCCCTCCATCCATAGGGGTCTTCTTTTTTGCCATACTGTATTGCAACTATCTCATTGTAGAGTCTCTGAGATAGTTCCCCCATCCTGCCACCGGCCACGATGTAGTCCTGGTCTTTATAAGTGATTTGGCCCACAGGGGATATGACTGCGGCTGTGCCTGTGCCAAATGCCTCTTTAAGGGATCCATTCTGTGCACTCTGAATAACTTCATCAATGG
>JALVMZ010000260.1 GCA_027032655.1 Desulfobacteraceae bacterium | reverse complement strand
ATATTAACCAGTCAAATTCTTTGCTGGTTGGAGAAAAGGATGATTCTTCTGTAACAGGATTAGTAAATATTTCAATCCTTGCCTTTTCAAGCTGTTCCATATCAAGGTCTGAATCAATGGTAATCACCCGAACAACTCTTACATCCTTGAGATTGATTCCAAGATATGAACGGGCCTTTTCTTTTATGCTTGTTCCTTCAGCGTCAAACAATTCCTTTTTTAGCCTTATCTCAAGCCTTGATGCCATTTATACACCCTGTTATAGAAAATTATATCCTTTTTACAATCATATAAAAGGAATCTTAAGATTAGTCAACAGATGAAATTTCCTTGTAAACTTGAAATCACAAACTATAATGAATATATTGATAAAAACTGAGGATAGACTTTTATCCGAAAAAGGAGCAGATTATGGAAAAAGAAAAGAATGAAAGTTCGGCCAAGTATCCTGACCAGAAGGAGCTTGAAAAGGAGCTCAGCGAGTATCTCTCTAAAAAATACGGGGGAAAGGTAAAGATTATCTCCCCATTTTTTATTCCGAGGACAAAAGAATATGAAACAGACAGAACCAGGGGAGCAGAAAGAGGAAAGAGTATCCTCAACTTTGACCTCATGCCAGAGGAGCTGGAGGCATATCTTGACAATTATATAGTGAAGCAGGATCAGGCAAAGGGAGTGCTTGCAACTAAGATATGCACACATTTTAACAGGGTAAAGCATCTTAAAAGGCAGGGTAAAGATAAAGATGCCAGCACTGTTGGGATGATAAAAAACAATATTCTTATGATTGGACCAACAGGTGTTGGAAAGACATATATTGTCAAATTAATCGCAAACAGATTGGGAGTCCCATTTGTAAAAGGAGATGCAACCAAATTCAGTGAGACTGGATATGTGGGTGGTGATGTGGAAGACCTGGTAAGAGACCTGGTATATGCTGCAAATGAGGACATTGAGATGGCTGAGCATGGTATTATTTATATTGACGAGATTGACAAGATTGCTTCATCAAAGAATATAATTGGACATGATGTATCCAGGTCAGGTGTTCAAAGGGCACTATTAAAACCCATGGAAGAGACAGAGGTGGATCTAAAGGTCCCACATGATGCAGTGTCCCAGATACAGGCAATTGAGCATTATCGAAAGACCGGTAAAAGAGAAAAACGGGTGGTAAATACCAGAAATATACTATTTATTATGAGCGGAGCATTCAGTGATCTCGGGGATATAATAAAAAAGAGACTTCAGAAGCAGGGATTGGGATTTGAGGCAGATGTCCGTCCCACAAAGGAATCATGGGATATACTGAAACATGTAACAGCTCAGGATCTGATAGAATACGGGTTTGAGACAGAGTTTGTTGGCAGATTACCAGTGATAGTGGTTTTTGACGAATTAACAAAGGATGATTTATTTGAGATTCTGAGGAATCCCAATAATCCTATAATATTGAGTAAGAAGAGAGACTTTGCATCATATGGAATTTCAGTGAGATTTGAAAATGAGGCCCTGAAAAAGATTGCTGATATGGCTCATGAAGAGAATACAGGAGCGAGAGGACTTGTAAGTGCGATTGAAAGAGTCTTGATATTATTTGAAAAGCATCTGCCTTCAACAGATATAAAAGAGCTGCTGGTTACACCTGAACTCGTGGATAACCCTGAGGATGAACTTGAGAGGCTCAAAAAAGACCATGATTCTCTTGAAATGAAAGAGAGGTTTGAAAGATGCAGAATGCAGGAAATTGAAAACATTAAGGAATTTATTATGCAACGAAAAAATGAGTTTAGCAGAAGCACAGGACTTACAATCTATGAAAGAAGGGCAGAGGTTGTTGCACAGATTGCACTTAAAGATATTTATGACCTGAACACTGCATTTGATAAATTCAGGAGCCTTTATGATAGTCTCCGAATACAGGAAGATACACTTTTTGAAGGACTTGATATAAATATAACATTTGATGAAACTGCAATTGATGAGATAATAGCAAGGTCCATTGAAACCGATGAGGATGTGAATTCCATAGCATATGAGCTATCAAATAAACTTGAATATGGATTAAGACTTGTAAAAGACAGGACAGGAATCAATCAATTTGTAATAGATGGTAGGGCACTTACCGACATGGAAAACTATATAAGCGAACTTGTAAGGACATATTACAGAGATTAATTTAGAGCTGGTATTTTATATGATTGGGATATCAAAACTTTATTGTGGAACTGTAGAACCTTCTGATGCTCTGAGATATGGAAGGCGGACAAAAGAGCTTCCCGCACATCTCCTCCAGTTTTCAGAAGACAAAAAACCTGTTGTGGTATGGAATGTGACCAGACGGTGCAATCTTTCCTGCGTCCATTGTTATGCCCATGCAGATGCATCAGCACAGGAAAGAGAGATGGATTATGAACAGGGGCTCAACCTTTTAAAAGACCTTTCTGATTATGGTGTTCCTGTGGTGCTTTTTTCAGGTGGAGAACCCCTTGTAAGAAAAGAAGTCTTGAGGTGGGCTGGATTTGCTGTGGATAAGGGAATGAGGGCAGTAATATCCACCAATGGCACACTTATAACAGAACGGATTGCCAGAGAATTAAAGAACATAGGTATTAGTTATGTGGGTGTCAGTCTTGATGGACTGGCCAGTATAAATGATAGATTTAGAGGGAAAGATGGTGCATTTAATGATGCGATTAAGGGGATCAAGAATTCTCAGGATGCAGGACTGAAGGTGGGTCTCAGATTTACCATAAACAAGATGAATTATAGAGAAATCCCGGGCATATTTCAGTTAATAGAAGAGCTTGATATCCAGAGGGTGTGCTTTTACCACTTGGTCTATGCAGGACGGGGGTCTGCACTGGTGGATGAGGATCTATCACATAGCCAGACCAGGGACGTTGTTGATTTAATAATGGATATGACAAAGGACCTGCATGAAAGGGGTCTGCCAAAAGAGGTGCTCACAGTTGATAATCATGCAGATGGACCTTATGTATATCTCAGAATGAAGAGGGAAGGGAGTCCAAGGGCAGAAGAGGTTCTCAAATTGTTAAAGATGAATGAAGGCAATAATTCAGGTAAAGGAATAGGTTGTGTAAGCTGGGATGGCTCAGTACATGCAGATCAGTTCTGGAGACATTACAGTTTTGGAAATGTTCTTGAGCGCCCATTCAGTGAAATATGGGAAGATACGGCCGATCCCTTAATGGCAAAGTTGAAAAACAAGAAGAAGTTTGTAAAAGGAAGATGTGAAAGATGTAAGTGGCTTGATATATGTGGTGGCAACTTCAGAGTAAGGGCAGAGGCTGTAACCGGGGACATATGGGCCCCTGATCCAGCATGCTATCTTACTGATGAAGAGATAGGTATTACTTAAATGTCTTCCAGATAATCTTTAAGTTTTTCTGCCATATCCACAGGCCATTCGTCTTCATAAAGAAATATCTGGATCTCTTTTTTAGTCAATCTCTCTATTACTTCCTTTGGAAGTCTTCTGAGTGCTTCAAGTCTCTCCTCAGGAGGGGGTTGCGTATATTTTTTCATGTCTTATCCCTTTCTTCTGGTTTATTTCCTGATTAAAATTTTAATTTAACAATAATTCTTTTATAATTCAACATAGATATTTCAGGATTATCTTAATCTTATTACTTGCATTTGATAAATAGAATTCAATCTGATATAAAAGAATTTACAAATGTTCACTAAAGCTATCAATAAAAGGAGTTAATGCGATGGGCAATGATTTTTCTCTTTCAATAAGACCAAGAAGACTCAGAAGGACAAAAGCATTAAGGGATATGATTAGAGAGACCACTCTATCAGTAAAGGACTTTATTGCTCCATTATTTATAATATATGGAAAGGGGGTAAAAGAACCCATACCCACCTTACCAGGTCAGTATAGATTTTCTGTTGATAAAATAGCAGATGAAGCAGAAGAGATACATTCCTTAGGAATCCCTGCGGTAATCCTGTTTGGTATTCCCGAGAAAAAGGATTCTGAGGGAAGAATCTCTTATGCCGATGATGGCATAATCCAGAGGGCTGTCGGAGAGATAAAATCCCGCGTCCCTGAACTTCATATAATAACAGATGTTTGTCTGTGTGAATATACCGATCATGGCCACTGTGGAATCCTGAAAGGTAATGAAGTGGATAATGATAGGACACTGGAGATTCTTGCAAAACAGGCCATATCCCATGTTAGGGCAGGGGCTGACATGGTGGCCCCTTCTGATATGATGGATGGCAGGGTGGCGTATATAAGAAGAGAACTGGATAAAAATGGATTTCAGGATATCGGTATTATGTCATACTCTTCAAAATTTGCCTCAGCGTTTTATGGACCATTCAGAGTGGCTGCGGATTCTGCACCCAGTTTTGGGGACAGAACAAGCTATCAGCTTGATCCTGCCAATGCCAGGGAGGCAATAAAAGAGTCCCTGCTTGATATAGATGAAGGTGCAGATATAGTTATGGTGAAACCTGCTCTTGCATATCTTGATATTTTAAAGACAATTAAAGAGGAATCCCTCGTGCCAGTGGCTGCATATAATGTAAGTGGAGAATATGCCATGATAAAAGCGGGCGAGCAGATGGGATGGATTGATGGCAATAGGGTGATGATGGAGACATTGACTTCAATTAAAAGGGCAGGAGCCGATCTGATCATTACATATTTTGCAAAGGAAGCCGCAGGATTGATCTAACCTAAACTTTCAGGACAGAGGAAATGGTTTTAGTTAAACGAAATCATTCAAATTCACAATTGCGACTGGTGGCCTGGGAGCTTACAAGACGATGTAATCTTAAATGCATTCATTGCAGGGCATCTGCCCGGGATGAAATCCTTCCAGACGAACTGGATAGAGACAGGTGTATTGAGGTCTTAAATCAGATTCAGAAGATATCCAGGCCAATAATAATACTCACAGGCGGTGAACCCCTGCTGAGAGATGATATCTTTGATATTGCAAGATATGGGACAAAGCTGGGATTCAGGATGGTAATGGCCACTAATGGCACTCTATTGAGTAAAGAGATAACTAAAGAGATAAAGTCATCTGGTATTAAAA